>JBGPMV010000005.1:0-21107 GCA_041487155.1 Rhabdochlamydiaceae bacterium | reverse complement strand
TCAAGCTTTTGCAAGGGAGTTAGCCCTCTCCAGTCAAACTGTTCTTAAAGAAGGTGTGTACCTTGCTGTTTCGGGGCCAAATTATGAGACCAAAGCTGAAATAGGCATGATGAGAACAATGGGAGCGGATTTTGTTGGGATGTCTACTGTTTTTGAGGTAATAGCATGCAAATTTTTGGGGATGAGAGTTCTGACATTTTCTCTTATCACAAATCCAGCGGCAGATCGCCACCAGGGAGGGATGTCACACGAAGAGGTTAGAGAAGCTTTGGAAAATATGAGTCCAAAAGTATCTGGGTTCGTGACGGATTGTGCGAAAAGAATCATCGCAAGGTAACGAAGTTCATTTATGACAAAGTTTTCTTTAGCCTTTGTTGCGGCAGCTAGTGCTCTATGCGCTGAGGCTCCTCCTTCTCTAGCCAACTCGTATAATCCGGCGGTTTTTGACGGAAGTAATGTCTGGATAGAGGCCTCTATTCTTTATTGGAAGCCATGGGAGAAGGCCTTAGTAGCGACCAACAAAACAGCGGATGTTTTTGTTACGGATGATTTTACAAACAATCATGTCGTCCATCCCCATTTCGAGTGGGATTTAGGGTATCGTGTAAGCGGAGGGTATCTTTTTTCTTCAACCCTGTGGGATGTAGAGGGGAGTTGGACCCATTTTACTTCGGATGTTTCAGAGCATCGCTCTTCTCATGGCAGCGCATTTGTTGGGATGTTTCCCATTTGGTCTCTTTCCAATGATGTGATTGCAGGCGATTATGTCTTTGAATCAGACCTGAAGTGGAAATTCACGGTAAATCTGCTCGATGTGCAATTCGGAAGGTACTTCAATCTTCACCACCTGGATCTCAAACCCTATGTTGGAGTGCGCTCTGCTTGGATTAAACAGCGGGGAGATGTGATTTACCAAGGTGGAATATTTTTAATTGGCATTTTGCAACCGGGCATTTCTTTAAATGGCTCTGATTTGATCAAAATGGAAAACAATTACTGGGGTCTTGGACCGCGTGTCGGCATCGCCCCACGGATCATCTTGGGAAGGGGTTTTAGTCTGAATGCCGATGCGGCAGTTTCCGGGCTATATGGATTTTTTAAGATCCGTCAGAAAGAGAAGTATCTGGATAGAGTCCGTT
Organism: Rhabdochlamydiaceae bacterium; assembly: GCA_041487155.1. Taxonomy (GTDB): domain Bacteria; phylum Chlamydiota; class Chlamydiia; order Chlamydiales; family Rhabdochlamydiaceae; genus PALSA-1444. Next base: position 19,968 of record JBGPMV010000005.1, on the reverse strand, counting down.
TTTCTCACCGGGCACACTTAAATCGTTTTTGCTGGGTAGGAGATTTTGCTGCCGGAGTGCAGTGGAAAAGGCCTCTTTACCATCAGAGGTATGCGCTGACTCTTAGCGCTGATTGGGAATATCATATCTTTTTCCGTCAATTCGAACTCAAGAGAGATCATTTCGGCCTTGTTCCCAAAAATCGGAATTTTTCCCTGCAAGGCGTGACGTTTTCAGGCCGTTTTGACTTTTAACCGGAAGGAACTTCTATGAAAAAACTTGTCCTCTTGCTGACTATGCTTTATCTGGGGGCCGTTTATGCTCTGCCTGCGCAGGTGATCATCGTTCGCCATGGAGAAAAGAACACCGTCACAGGAGAACTGACTGCGGCAGGCGTAGAACGGGTAGAGGCGCTCTCTTCCTATTTTACCGAGCCTAATGCAGGTCCCGGTTTTCAAGGCACAGCAGGCCTTACCAATGTCGTTCTTTTCAATTTCGGCCTCCCGGTTGCACTTTTTGCAGCAAGGCCGGTGCATCATTCGGATGATTTTACCGTCCGCTGCATTCAAACGCTTGTGCCCACTGCCTTAAAACTGAATCTGCCGATTCATTCTCCCTACGGTCCTGGGCAAGAGCAGCAACTAGTACAGACGATTTTTAATGAGCCGCGCTTTAATGGAAAAAATATCGTGATCTGTTGGCATCATACGTTCATAGCTGCGTTGATACAGGCTTTTGGTTATCTGCCGCCTGCCGGCATCCTGCCTTATCCTAATCGGTTTGACCTGGTATGGGTTCTGACGTTCCCCGCACCTAACCCTTCTGTCGTTACGAACCCTATTTTACAGGAGCTTCTCTTTGGCGATCCTACCACGTTTCCTTGAATGGGGTGATTTTTTTGAACTATTCAGTGTGGAGAAATGCTCCCGTATTTTCATTAGTGAAATTTTCGCATTCCCTTAGGACGTTTTTGATGTGCCTATCAAAATCGGACTCGAAGAGACCGTCTTGAATAATTCGGTATTTCTCAAATTCACTTTCAGCAAACGCTTTTGCAACTTCTGTGCTGACCTTTCCAGGATGATCTAGAATGTCTCTCTCGTTGAACTGAAGAAACGCATTTAGTTTTTCGGACCAATCTTTCATTGTCATCGGCATGTTACGTTTGGCTCTGTCTTCAGCATAATCAAGATACATTGTGATAAAACGATCTAGAGACTTTAGTTCCTGCTCAGTGAGGTAGTTTTTTGCAATGATGACATCCGGTTTCAGGATTTTTCCATGAGGGGCATTTTTCCAAGTTGTTAACCCCATCCGATCTTTTGTACTGTCAGCTCGTTCAAGAATGATCTCCGCGGCAGTATGTCCATGAGTCGCAAAATGAAGCTTATTTTGGACAGTGGCGAAAAATGTTTGCGTGATTTCAGCTTTTGGATTGTAATCCATTGACGTGGCGTAGATGTCTGTGATTTTTTGGTAGAACCTTCTTTCGCTTGCTCGAATTTCTCGAATTTCTTCCAATAAGTTGTCAAAATAAGCTTTATTGAAAAAAGAACCATTTTTTAGCCTTTCTTTATCAAGAAGATAGCCACGAATAGCAAACTCGCTGAGCACATTGGCAGCCCACTGCCTGAACTGGATGGCACGATCTGAATTGACTCGGAACCCGACTGCAATAATGGCTTCAAGTCTGTAAAACTCAATGTCTCTTGAAACCTCTCGATTGCCCTCTTTTTGAACTATTCGGAAATTCCGAATAGTTGCCTTTTTTGAGAGCTCCTTTTGTCTATAGAGATTGTCTAAATGTTCATTAATCGTGGGGACCGAAACGTCAAATAAAACCCCCATCAATTTTTGGGTTAACCAGACGGATTCTCCAGCAACTTGTACTTCAATGGTATTTTCTCCAGCTTGGCCGGTAAAGATTAGGAATTCAGCCGTGCTATTGCGGATGGTGGCTTTTTTCTCTTCGTGCATGACGTCCTCCTAAGATTTACCAGACTGGTATCCTATCAGCCTAAGTGTAACGAAACGCAAATCTAAGATCTAGCGGTGTTTTTATCCTCTATCGGGACTTTCAAACTAGAGGTTACGAGAGAGTATTTCAGAAGTTTTGATTGGAACGGAATGGAAATTTTTTCTATATTTCCTTTAAATTTAAAGAGGGTAACCATCAATGAAAATCGAAAAAACTTATGGTATTTGCGTTTGGCTAATAGCTAATTTACTACCTAATTTTTGTGTGGCGAATGAAGGTGTTTTTTCCACTCTGGAAGATGAATACACCCCTACCTATTGCTTACAGCTTGAGGCTGCTTATGGAGAAGGGATGATGTCGGAGGGGGGTGTTAAAGGGGTTGAATATATGTTCGACCAAATTCCACTTGAAGGTAAAAAGGCATTGGATATTGGGTGTGGTTTAGGAGGAGTTGTTTTCTATTTAGCTGAAAAATACAAGGTGGATGTGACAGGTCTTGAGGTGAATAGATGGATGGTGGCTGAATCGGAGAAGCGTACGCCGGATTTTCTTAAAAACAAGGTGAATTTTTTACTAAGCACTAGCAACAATAATTGGCCGATTGATCAAGAGAGTTATGATCTGATCTATAGCAAGGGAGTGCTTACACATCTTGAAGTGAAGGAGGGGGTATTTCAAGAATGCCAGCGCCTTCTCAAAAACGGGGGGCTGCTAGTTATTACAGATTGGCTCAGCTCAGATAATAAAAAATGGGGTGAGAACATTGAGAAATTGGTTGAGTTAGAGCACCTGGCTCTTTTTCCCGAAACTGAAGCAGGATATATCGAACTTTTGGAGAAGAACGGTTTTACGATCCTTTCCGTGCGCGATGATAGCTGTGAGTATCTTGGGTTTAATCAGAAAATTATAGAGCGGCTGCAAACTCCTGAACTGCTTGGAAGATATTCAAATTGCTTTAATGAAGAAGAATTAGAAGCGTCCATAGACGGCTACAAATCGATTGTGAAAGCCATTGAAGCAGGCGAATTAAGAGTCCTGCGCTTTGTGGCTCAAAAGAAAGAAACCGCTAGGCCAAAAATCTATTCGTCGACTTCAATAGTAACAAGCGAATAAAAAGGATGTTTTAGACTTTCTCGCCCATGCAACCCTTCAAGCTCGATTAAGCAGGCAATTTCCACTACTATACCGCCGAGTCGTTCAACGAGTGTAGCCGCAGCTCTGGCCGTTCCCCCAGTGGCTAAAAGATCGTCGACAATGAGGATTCGATCGTTCTGATGGAGGCTATCGATCTCGATTTCAAAAGAATTTTTTCCGTATTCTAATTCGTAATCGATTTTTTCGACTTTACGAGGGAGTTTTCCTGCTTTGCGAACCATTACAAAGGGCAAGTTCATCTCATATGCAAGTGCTGTTCCAAAGATGAACCCTCTTGAATCAAGTCCTACGATCGCATCTAGATTAAAATCGCGATATCGATCTGCAAAAGTCTTAATGACTCGATGAAATGCTTCCGAATTCTTTAATAGTTCTGGGTAACATTTGAATTGAATGCCAGGTTTTGGAAAATCTGGGACCGTCTCGATATATTCTTCAATCCATTGATTGGACATTTCAGTGGCGTTTAGATGAACACCAAGAACAAGTGTTGCAAGAATTGAAAAAACTGTTTTTTTCATGCGAGACTCCTAATTTTTGAAAATAAGAGTGTAGCTTAGTCCTAATTTTTTGGCTTTGAAAATTCTTTTACGGACATAAAAAAAGGCCGGGTAACATCTGGCCGGCAGATTGAAGATGAAAAGACCCATTCAGAACTTTTGAATGGAAAAAATGAAATTATTGCACTATCATCTTTCACACGATGTGAGGGGAAAAAAATAATGCTGACTCTTTCAGTACTGCCTATTCAATTGTCTGTAGCCCGCCTCGATGCTTCTTCTAGTATTCCTCTTTGGGCGACAAAAGACGTTGGATTTTTTGCGATCACAAAAACCAGCGATGAGTTATCAATTGTTTGCCCTGAAGATAAAGTCCCTTTGAATGTGAAAGTTGAAAAAGGCTGGAGATGTCTTAAAGTGGAAGGTCCTTTGGATTTTGGATTGACTGGTATTTTTTCTTCTTTGGCTGGGCCTTTGGCTGAAGCTAAAATTAGTATTTTCGCCATTTCCACTTTTGATACTGACTACATCATGATCAAGAAAGAGAATCTACAAAAGAGTATAACGGTTCTGAGTGCATTTTGTAACATAATTCAGTAGGAAGAAATAATGAGGAATTTACTATGGTCATGACGCTGCAGGAAATTTCGGATCGCTTTGAAATCATCGACCTTTTGACCGCATATGGTGTCGCAATTGACAAGAAGGATATGGATGCCTTGGATCGGGTTTTTTCTCAAGATGCCCGGATTGATTTTTCGAAGGCCGGAGGGCCTTGCTCAGACCTAAAGACGATTAAAAAATTTCTCAAAGAGAATTTAGGTGATTTGCCACGGCAGCATTTGATCTCGAATTTCCAATTCAAAATCCAGGGAGATCATGCCGAGGTGCGCTGTTTGTGCCACAATCCCTTAGAATTACCGCCAAACGGGGAAGAGGTCATGGTATGGGGATTCTGGTACAACGATACGTGCATCCGCACCAGGGACGGCTGGAGAATCCAAGAAAAAGTCACTGAGCCGTGTTATCATTGGAAGCTGCGCAAAATCCCTTAACTCAGCGCAAAATTCAGAACAGGTCTGGCTGAAAAGGCCCTCTCATTTAGATAGCCATTGATAGAGAGGGATAAGATGAATCGTCTTCCCCCCTCTTAAGAGCACATTTTCCAACGAAAGTGTTAAGATTTTCCCTGATGGAAGATCTAAGGCTTGCAAACACTCTACCAGAGCATTGATCTCGCGGTCTTGCGTTTCTTGATCCTCAAGATCGCAATAGCACACTTGTATTGCATCTATAGGTTTTCCCAATTCTGTGATTACAAAGTCGACTTCTTGCGTTTGTTTGTAATAGAATACTTGTTTTCCCCTGCGTCTTAATTCTAAATAGACAGCATTTTCCGCCAAACGGCCCCAGTCTTCTCGATCGGATTGCAGAGATACTGTGCGCAGGCCCGTGTCAATCACGTAAATTTTTTTAGGGTCGCGGGCTTGTACTTTGAGATTGGGATGGTAACGGCTCATTTCAAAGACAAGGAAAGCTTGTGTTAAATAACCTGTCAATGTTGAGGCTAATTCGATCGAAATTTCAAAAGCTTTTCGCAGGGAATTGTAGGAATGTAAACAACTCAGGCCTGTTAAATAGAAACTAACAATTTGATGTAAGGCTTGTTGGTTTTTAATGGAATGTCTTGCAACAACATCTCGTAGCACAATATCACTAAGGTATTGTTTTAATAAAATGATCCGATCATTTTCGTCCGGTGTTAAGATGACTTTTGGAAAGCCTCCCCAACGCAGATAATCTTCTAATGCACGCAACCAAGTTCCTTTTGTAGATGGCGCTTTACCCAAAAATGTTAAATATTCAGAAAAGGAAAGGGGCCAGATAGTTTGTTCGATAACCCGTCCGGAAAGAGCTGTCGCGATCTCGGAACTCAATAAATGAGAAGAAGAACCGGTTACAACGATTTGGTAATGCCCTAAGTCGATTGCTTTTCGCACCCACCGCTCCCATCCTTGGACATTTTGGATCTCATCCAAAATGACTAGCTTGGGCATCTTTCCCATTTCTTCTTCATAGAGTGAGAGAAGTTGATCAAGTACTTTAACACTGGCCCCTGGGAAAAAAATCGGATCCTCAAAATTAAAAAAAAAGGTTTCCTCCAGTCGTCCCAGTGCCAATTGGACTGTCATAGAGGATTTTCCGGAACGCCTCACACCAGTAAGCGCTAGGCAGAGATCCTTTTGCTCCCTAAGCAGGGAGCTCCTGGGAACGATCAAAAGGCTGTTTTTGTTCAGCCACTCCTGCCAGTCCTGCAAAGCTTTTCTTAATTCACCTCGTGTTGCCATAACCTTATTTTAATCGATCAGTCGATTAAAAAACTCCAAAATTAATCGGTCTACCGATTGATTTATGTATATTGCTAATATTTAGTATCTTATGGACAATGAAAATCAGTGTCTTAGTTTTTGGATTCTTGCGGCCATTGCAAAATGGAAGAAGTATTTGTCCAAATCTTCAAGTGTAGACCCATATTCTTTGCCGCCCAATAAGGCATCACAGAAGATTTCACGGGCGCGGACAATCTCTTTTCGACGGTTTTTCCAGCGTTCATCGCAAAGAGTTAGATAGAAGAGCTCGAAAGCTCGCAAAACGGCATTTTCATACCTGTTTTCATCTCCGCGGGCAAGAATGACTCGATGGACTTCGCTTCCAATGTTGCCTAATTGTTCAGACAGAGTTAGCGTAAACCATCTGCCTGCGGCCAGAGATGAGTGTTGAAAATTTGCTGTTATAATTGATCTATGAGTGAAATCTTTATTTTCCATAGATAGTCTTCGCTTTTGCCAAGACTTCACCTCGAAAGAGAGGATTTAAATCATTTGGAGTTTTTAAATCGACTTCTCGTCCTATAATTTCGCTAAGTTCTGATTCAATCCCTGCAAAGCTGAAAAGATGAGGATCATGTTTTTTCTCAAATCTGACCAATATGTCAATGTCACTTTTCTCTGAAAAGTTTGAAGTTAAAATAGACCCAAAAAGAGCCAAATACACGATATGATATTTCCTACAGAACCTTTCAATCTTGCGCTCATCTAAACTGATAGGGATCTCTCTCATAGATGTCTTTTTTTCTATTTTAATGGTCAGTTATCGGCGAAGTCAAGAGGTTCAATTTGTTTTTGGAGGTGGAGAGACGCTGTTTCAGAACTTTTAGTTGGAAAAGATTCAATATTCTCCATACGATATTGAAATCAAAAAGATAAAGGGGGTCCACTATGACAATCATCGAACGAATTAACGAGGGGATCAAGGAAGCAATGAGAAGCCGAGATCAGATTAGACTCGATACATTGCGTATGCTCAAATCAAAAATATTGGCCGTTGATGCACGTGCTAATCTCCCTGATGCTGAAGTCATCAAACTATTCAAAACGTATTTCGGCAATCTTCAGGAAGCTCTAGAACAGGCTCAAGGCGCCAGCCGCCCTGATATCGCTGAGCAATTAAAAAAGGAACTCGTGATCATTCAAGAGTTTTTACCTAAAGCTCTTTCTGCTGAAGAAACTAAAAAAATTGTAGTGCAAGCCATTGAAGAGTCTGGAGCTAAGACGAAAAAAGATTTAGGATTGGTCATGAAGACCGTCATGAAACTCAATAGTTCGGTAGATGGAAAGTTGTCTAAAGCTTTGGCTAACGAATTACTGCCTGACTAGAAAAAATAAAAAAGGCCGAGATTTATCTCGGCCTTAAAGTTGGAGGTGGAGAGATTCGAACTCTCGTCCTAGGCGAACATCCCACTCATGACTACATGCTTGTCGCCTCCTATGTTTAAATGATCATGCTGGGAGGCGCCCCACGATTGATCATCTTTCCTTTGAGAGTCTCGATACTCTCTACCCAAAGGAGAGGCAGAGGATCACACCAGGAAATATGACAATCGCTCCAGCACTCCCGGTCAGTTGCTGGGCGATCGGAACTCGGCAGCGATTAAGCTGCTAATTCGAGTTCTTGGTGATTGTTATCGCCAATTATTTTTGTACCGATGGATTAAGGAGGAAATCGATAACCTCCGCATGCCACGGGTCTTCAGCTCCCTAGTCGAAGCCTTTCACCCCCATGATCATTGTATCATAATGCGAAGTAGTATACCATAGGGGGATTTTGAGCAGGATATAAAAAATGTTTGAAGTGAATGAGTCTGAGTCGTTTCCGGATAGAGAAGTCAAAATCTTAGAGTTTTGGAAGCGGGAAAATGTGTTCCAAAAGACGCTGGAGGGGACTAAAAATGGCCCTTCGTTTTCTTTTTATGATGGCCCTCCTTTTGCGACGGGGCTTCCTCACTATGGACATATTTTAGCAGGAACGATCAAAGATGCGGTTCCCAGGTTCTGGACGATGAAAGGGTACCATGCGCCCCGCAGGTTCGGGTGGGATTGCCACGGCCTTCCTGTAGAAAATGAGATCGAAAAAGCGCAGAACCTCACCGGCGCCCCTGAAATCGAAAAGTTCGGAATCGCTAAGTTCAACGAAGAGTGCCGGAGCATCGTTTTAAGATACACCCAAGAATGGAAAAATACCGTGCAGCGGATGGGACGGTGGGTCGATTTTGATAAAACCTACCATACGATGGATAAGTCGTTTATGGAATCGGTCTGGTGGGTCTTTGGAGAGCTTTATAAGCAGGGGCTTGTCTATGAAGGGCTTAAAGTAATGCCGTTCTCTGCAAAACTAGGCACCCCGATCTCTAATTTTGAGGCTAATCTCAACTACCGCGAAGTCGATGATCCCTCGCTTGTGGTGGCATTCAGGCTCAAAGACGACCCAGAAGTTGCCCTTGTGGCCTGGACAACAACGCCTTGGACGCTTCCTTCTAACTTAGCCCTCGCTGTCCATCCCGAGCTGGATTATGTAAAAATCCGGGATAAAGAGTCGGGCAGGATTTTTATTTTGGCACAGGCGCGTTTAGAGGCGAATTTCAAAGAGTATGAGCAGCTGGAGCTTTTTAAAGGAAAAACCTTAAAAGGGCTCGAGTACGAGCCGCTCTTTCCGTATTTTACCGATACCTTTGGTGAGATGACCAAAACATTTACGGTGCTTCTCGATGAGTTTGTGTCGATCGAGGATGGAACTGGTGTCGTTCACCTGGCGCCAGCCTTTGGCGAGACTGACTTTTATGTGTGCCAGCGGGAGGGGATTGAGCCTGTCTGCCCTGTTGATCAAAATGGGAAGTACACAGCTGAAGTTCCCGACTACGAAGGGGTTTATGTCAAAGATGCCGATAAAGAGATCATCCGCCGGCTCAAGAGTGAAAATAAAGTCGTTTTTCATGGGCAAATTCATCACCGGTATCCGTTTTGCTGGCGATCCGACACGCCGCTGATTTATAAAGCGGTGAGAACCTGGTTTGTTGCGGTAGAAAAAATCAAAGACCGTCTTTTAAAAGCCAATGAACAGATTCATTGGGTGCCCGGACATATCAAAGAGGGCCGTTTTGGAAAATGGCTTGAAAATGCAAGAGATTGGGCGATTTCGCGCAATCGGTATTGGGGATGCCCGATTCCGCTTTGGCGCAGCGATGATGGAGAACTCATCGCGATTTCCAGCGTAAAAGATCTGCAAGAAAAAACGGGGAAAGAGATTGTCGATCTCCATAGGCATTTCATCGATGACTTGACATTTACCCATAAGGGAAAAGTGTTTAAGCGGATCCCTGAAGTGTTTGATTGCTGGTTTGAATCAGGATCGATGCCGTATGCCCAAAACCATTTCCCCTTTGAAAACGAAGCTTCGACACTTAATAGCTTTCCGGCAGATTTCATTGGGGAGGGGATTGATCAGACACGCGCTTGGTTTTACACGCTGACAGTGCTCTCGGTAGCGCTGTTTGATAAACCGGCCTTTAAAAATGTGATCGTCAACGGAATCATCCTCGCAGAAGATGGCATGAAGATGTCCAAACGGCTTAAAAACTATCCTGAGCCGCTCGCTGTTGTAAATACGTTCGGAGCTGACGCCGTGCGGCTTTATTTGCTCAGCAGCCCTGCGGTCAGCGCCGATGATTTGAGGTTTTCCGTGAGGGGAGTCGAGCTAGTGTTAAGACAAGCGCTCATTCCTCTGTGGAACTGCTATGTCTTCTTTGCCACCTACGCAAAGATTTATGATTATAAACCAATTCCCCTTCAAAAAGCCCCTTCTGCAGATATCGATCGATGGATCTTATCCGCGCTCCAAAACCTGATTCAAAAAGTAAACGGCTCTATGGAAGCCTACGAGCTGCAAGAAGCGGTCCAGCCGCTGATCGGATTTATCGATCAGCTGACCGATTGGTACATCCGCAGATCCCGCTCCCGGTTCTGGGAAGATGAAGCGACAGCTGATCGCCACGAGGCATTTGCAACGCTGTATACGGTGCTGATGACGCTATGCAAGGCAATCGCGCCTTTCACTCCTTTTTTAAGCGATGCGATCTATCAACAATTAAAAACGGCAGCAGATCCTATTTCTGTTCACTTGTGCAAGTTTCCGGAGGCTGAAAAAAAATGGCGCCATCCGGCTCTGGAAGAAGAGATGGGGCTTGTTCAGCAAGTGGTTAGCTTAGGCCACTCGCTTCGAAAAGAAAACAAATTAAAAGTGCGCCAGCCGCTGTTATGCGCTCATGTGATTTGCCCGGATGAAAAAGTTTTAGCAGCGCTTAAGAAGCAGCAAGCTCTTGTCGCAGACGAACTGAATGTGAAAACTGTTCAATTCCACACGGATGAGACCCGATTTGTGAAGCTGAAAGCCAAGCCTAATTTCCGCATTTTAGGAAAAAAAGTGGGCAAGCTCATGAATGCAACCCAAGATGAAGTTAAAAACCTGTCCTTAGAGCTTCTTAAGAAGCTTCTTCATGGTGGCACCGCAGAAATCCAAGTCGAGGGAGAAACCATTGTGCTGACTCCTGAAGATGTCGCTGTGGAACGAGAGGTTCTTAAGGGCGTGATTGCAGCATCTACTGGCGAACTGACCGTTGCGCTTGATACGGAGCTGAATGAAGATCTGATCTTAGAAGGAATTGCCCGCGAGCTCGTGAATAAAATCAATAGTTTGCGTAGGGAGTCAGGCTTTGCCGTCACCGACCGGATCGATGTTAAAATCGAGACATCTGCCGAGGTGAAAAAGGCATTTGAAATCCACCGCGACTACATCTGCCATGAGACGCTGACGATTAGTTTTGATTTTACCTCAGTCGGCGGGGATGCGATCGATATCAATGGATACCCGACGACCCTCATGCTTCAAAAGGTCGTTCATCGGGTATAAAAGAGCGATCATTCATCCGAGAAGTCAATATTAAGACCGCGCTCTTCGAAACGAGAAGAGAATGATTCGCAGATTTGATTCCAAACTGCTCTTTTCAAATCTGGATCGGTCAGACTAAAGATATCAAGGGGGTTTTCAAGGCGTGGCATGAGAGGGGAGTTTATCCATGCATGTGTAGTTAACATAAAGTTACGCACTTGTGAAACAAAAAAGCTGTTTGGGTCTCTACAATCTTCAATGAAGGATTGAACGAGTTGGTCCAGAGCTGGGATTCTAGTGTCTAGCTGATCTTTTAAAGTCAAGACGATGAGAAGATGATATCCAGCATAATCACTATTATCTCCAGAAAAAATGAGTACAGGCTGAAGATTTGGAAGGATAAGCTGTGGGCCGTAGGCCTGGCGCATGAATTCGTAAAATACAGGTGTTACTTCTTCTTTTAATGCTTCATTTCCTCTCTCTTTAAAAAAGTTCATGCTTGCATTTCTTAACTGAGCAAGAAGATCTCCACGGTTTTGTTGTAAGTATTGGATGAATGCTAGAGTGATGCCATCTTTATTTGTAATACATTCATTGAAGAATGATTGGATGGGGGCAAGAGCTTGCCTTTCTGAAGGAGCGTCGAATAAGGACGGATCGTTAATCAAGTCGATACCAAATGTAAGATAAGTAAAAACAAGGGTATTTAAAGCCCAATCAGCAGAGGAGCCTGGAACATTGTTGTCAGCAGTGATTTGATGATCCCACTCATTTGCTCTTAGATCTCTAGGTGTGATAGATACATCGCACATCTGCTGATAGATCAGAACCATTTTTTTCTTCAGCTCTGATTGAACAAAGGAAGAATTTACGATCTCTTTGCTGACTATCAATCCTGCAAAACCAGTCGTGCAAGGGACCAAGGCAATCTGCCTTGTGCCGAAGAATAATCCTTCATTAAAGGATTGAAAAAGCTCTAAAATAAAAGAAGTTCGATTTGAATAAGTTAAGCAGACTCCCGCTGCAATTCCCGTTCCTGCTCCAAAGGCAGTCATTATTTTACTAGCTAATTTGACCCATCCTTCAACCACATCTTCGGGAGAAGGTATTGGTATCTCTGTCACTGTTCTACATAAAGCGCATGATAGAGAGTTTTCGTTCGCATTCCTAAGCTTGATGGAATCTGAGTAGGCTATAACACAAAGACGATGAAATTGATGGTTGCAGGGGAGGGTTTCAATTTTGTTAATAAAGTTTTTTAAAAACCCCTGATTGAGGGGATATTGGCATAACACGCAATTATCAATTGACATAGATCAAACTCCTATAAAAGTTGAGCGATTATAACATTTTTAATAATATGAGAAAACTAAAACAAGTTTAAACTAAATATTTTAATGGTAGACGGCTTCGTCTGCGATGGAGGATGCCCCAAGTGCCAAACCCTAGGGCGGCAAGGGACCAGATCACGAGACGTCCGGGATTAAAGAGGGGATAGCCGGGTTGGTTGGGCGCTCCAAAGCGGGGGCCGGGAGGCCAGAAAATCAGCGAGGGGCCGCCGCGCAAGTTCGCCTGAGGAATAAATCCAAACTGGCGGCTGTCACCGCTATTAGCGTGATTATCGCCAAGGCCTAGGTAGGATGCAGGAGGAATGATCAGGCCGTACTTTTTCACCTTTGCAATGTCGAGGGCTCCGTTTGCGAGGAGCGGCGGTCTTGTGTCGATAAAAGGTTGGTAGGGCAGGCGTGCGGTTGTGATGCGCTTTTCTTCCCGTTCAATAAATCGGGACAGAGCTGGGTCGTCTTTTAAGAGGACCGGGGCTCCCATCAAATAGAGATCGCCATCGCGGAAGTAGGCATACCGGGAAGGGTAGATCGATTGCTCTTTGCTTTGAGGGTTGTAGCGGGTATCAAATTCCATGCCGATGTTGAAAAAAAGCTGCGTTCGCTGAGTATCAAACCAGTAGAGAGGGCTAGAAGGGGGAAGTTCGCGGGTGATGCCCTGCCAGCCGATAGAGTAGGCTTTTCCATAGTAGAACTCATACATCCCATCAGGAATTCCTGGTAGATAGGGGAAGAGGGTTTGATTGCCATATCTTTTGGGATTGATTCCGTAGCGGTAGGCAAAACCTTTGTCGATCACAAAGCGGGCCGTATAAAGGTTTTGCATGAGGGTTTTTAGGTGATTTTCTTGCAGCGGGATGATCGAGGTGGAGATGCCGAGCTGAGGCCTTAAGCGGCGCATCTCGTCATATCCCATCTTTGCGCCAGCTAGGCTAGGATGGTGCCTAAGCTCGAGGTAGAGGAGGCCTTCTTCCATCAGCGAGGGATCTTGGTCTGTCAAAATCCTCACCTGTTCTTTTGTCAATAGGCGGGCCGTTGCATAATTACCAATGCCCCAGAGCTCATCGTAGCGCAGCGCCGGATTGTCTTTGGAGATGCGAGGCAGAAGCTCTCCGCGTGCAGTGGTAGGGGAGAGCGCATAGAGCCGCGCGATCGGCTCGTTCATTTGATAAATGACGACGGGTGAAAAGACGCCCGGGATGACAGATTGAGTTGTAATGGGATGGGTTCCTTCAAATGTTATGAAGGGAATATGGTCGATCTTCGATAGCTCTTTCAGCTGGAGCTCGGAGGAAATGTCCTTTCCTTCGCTGTCGATTCCGTAGATCAGTCCCCCATAAAAATAGAGGGTGTCGCCCGGCTTTCCTATGAGGCGTTTAACAAGCAGTTTTTTTCCGGGGAAAATATAGAAGTAGATGGTATCCGAATCGGCAAAATCCATATCTTCTGTCGTAAAGATAAACGTGTTGCTTCTTTTCATCAGGTCGGGGTTAAAGTAAAAATGACCCGGCGTTAAGGGATAATTGATACCAAAATCGGTCTTTGAAACCGAGACGCGATCTTGCTCTTTAAACGTCGGCCTCATCGATCCTGTGGGGATCTCATAAAGCTCAAACCACATTTGCCGAATGAGAACGGCAACAAAGAGAGCCACACCGATTCCAATGATAAAATCTCTGATCTGCTGAAATCTGTTTTTTTTGAGATGATCTATATAAAGATGCTCGAGTCGAGAAGACAGCAGTTGACATTCTTTGACATCTTTTGTCATAATCGCCGTTTGAAATTTGAGCAAATGTGCTCGAATCTCATCTCTTATCGAAGAGGGAAGTCTATCTTTAACCTTCAAATACCGCGCATAAACGGTAATTAGATGCTTTTTTGCTTTTCTAAGATGTAGGTATTTTCTCATTTTTCAGCGAAGTCTAGCATGACCAAGACTTTCCTTGCCAATCGATTTTTTTCCTGACTCTCTGACACCTAAGAGACGAAAACTGTAAAGACATTTTTTGGATAAGTTTGGCTAGAAAGGACTGTGGAAAGTTTGTTGATAACCTCCTCTTTTGTATGAATAAAAATTCAAATACAATTCGGAAGAACTAATTGTTCAAGCTCTAGAAAATCAACAACTTAAGAAATCTCTCCATAGAGAGAAATCAGAATGTGGAAATGTTGTTCACAACTGTTAGTTTACCACTGAAAAACGTGTTCAGAATAGATCACCAGAGACGGAAACGCGACTGGAACTAGTACCCAGCGATATTGGTGACCTTTGATCAGGTTTTCATCTAAAATCTTTTCAGAAATTTTCAAAGTCGACTCAGATGAAGTAAGAGTTTCTGACTTAGCAAGCTCGATCAGAGGATGAGATTCATCCGTCTGATCGCTGGCAAAAATTTTGTACCCTGAATAATAGGTGGGACAATGGATCATGAGCTCAATCGATTTTTTTGTCCAAATGCCCGATCCTAAAATCAGGGGAGATTGTTGGAACATAAGCGGCTTGGGCGATGACATGCCATGGCCTGAATCGACCGAGCGCAGAGAGGCTTTGTAGTGAGGGCTTTTAACTTCGATCCATACGGGAAAAGCTTGAGATGAAAAGTAGACTTCAATTTCGCAGCCTGAAATCAATGTTCCGTCAGAAGGCCATTTTGTTTTCCAAGCGGTAATGTCGGCTTTATCCACTTTTTTCCCTTCTACAACAACAGAGGGAATCCAAATCGAGCGGCGGTCTTCTTCTCCGGCGAGCGGCGGAGGTCCAATCCGTTTTCTTTGCTCTTGCGACGTTTTTTGCAAAGAGAGGGAAAGAAGCTTTGGAAGAAAATGGAATGAATCGTTGGTTGGCAGCCAGACGCCTTGGGAGTACGAGTAGCATTCTTGAAGCTGGTTCGTGTTCAGATCAATGATATAGGTGATCCATGCTGTATGTCCGGGGGCTTCTGAAGCGGCCCATTCTTTCCAGCTTACATCGGACGATTTTCTAGAAAGAGTCGGGACGTCGATCTCTTCTAAAATCAGATGCGTGGGGGTTAAGGCACGGATGAAGAGGACAGACGAAGTGCCCCCTTGTTCTGTCACGGCATAGTCGCCGGGGGCTCCATTAACTATTTTGTCTTTTAAAGAAAAAGCGTTAATAAATGAAATCGACAGAACTGCAATTATAATTAATAACTTCTTCATATCTGCATTATAAATTATTTTGACAATCGTAGCAATAACGAGATTCAAAATCCTTGGAATCTTCGACTTGGATCGTCACATGGAGTATGTTAAATGTTTTTTCTAAGCTTTCTCGGGCCGTTTTGAGGACCTCTGCAGGGCGGTCTGCCACCAAGTGGACGCTGAGGGCCACCCGGTGGATCGAGGCGGACCAGATATGGAGGTCATGGACCTCTTGGACCCCCTCGATCGCGGCAAGCTCCCTTTTGACCGCCGCCGGGTCGATTCCTTCAGGGGTTGCCTCCATCAGAATAGAGATCGACTCTCGGATGACTCTTCCTGAGCCTCGCAAAATGAACAGCGTAAAAAGAATCGTGATAAGGGGATCGATTAAGTTCCAACCAAAGATCCATAAAATAAGACCGCTGATAATCACGCCGACGCTTCCCAAAAGATCTCCCAGCACATGCAAATAAGCTGCGCGGACATTTAAGTTTTGCCCTCGGGTCGGATGAAGCAGTTTGAGCATCACAAGGTTCGCAAGAAGTCCGGCAGTTGCAACCCAAAAAACAAGCTGGCCTTCGACGGCTTGGGGTTTGAAAAACCGGTGGATCGCCTCATACGATAGAACACCGCAGAGCGCCCATAAAGAAACCGCGCTGACAAGCGCGCCTAAAATTTCTGCACGCTGAAACCCATAACTCATACTGGGCGTCGAAGGGCGGTGCGCAATTTTTGAGACGATGAGCCCTAAGAGAAGCGCTCCCACATCGGTGAACATATGGAGCGCGTCTGAAATCAGCGCCAAGCTGTTGGCCATCCATCCGCCGATCACTTCAACCAGCATAAAAACAACAGCGATCCATAGAGCTCCATGGAGAGCCTTGATATGGCCATGATCGTGATGACATGCATTCATTCTTGAACTCTAACCGATTATGGTTATATTGAAAAGAAAACGGTCGAATATGAAAAAATGGTTCTATATCTTCATATTACTCTTTTCTGCTCTTCATGCGGATGAGTACGCAGATGCTTGCAAATTAGAGATCCAAAAAATCGATAAAGAAGTTCAAAAACTCCAGGCAGAAAAACAAAAGCATGTCGATCTTGCCCAGCAATACCAAACTCAAGGAAATCAGTGGCAGTATAGAACCGGACGCGTTACCGATGCCTACGCTGCATGGGCAAAAGCCGACGATGAGCGGGCGCAAGCTATTTCTCTTCAGCTGCAAATCGATCATCTTTTAGAAAGAAAAGAAAGGATTTATCAATTTTATCCCCAGCTTGAGTACTAATGATCGAGACGACTGCTCTTCTTATCGATCTGTATGAGCTCACGATGGCCTATAGCTACTGGAAAGAGGGGCTCTCCTCTATGGAGGCTGTCTTCCATTTGTTTTTTCGGAAAAAACCGTTCGGCGGAAGCTTAGCTGTCGCAGCAGGACTTGAAACCGCCCTGGAGTTTCTAGAAAAATTCCGTTTTTCATCCTCGGATCTCTCTTACCTTTCCTCGCTTAAAGGAGAAGGAGAAAAGCCCCTGTTTGAACCGAAATTTTTAGAAGAGCTCTCCAATTTTAGGCTCACATGCAGCATCGATGCCGTTCCCGAGGGAACCGTGATGTTTCCCTATGAGCCGCTCTTGCGCGTGCAAGGTCCTATTATGCAGGCGCAGCTCCTCGAAAGCCTTCTACTTAATACGATCAACTTTCAAACGCTCATTGCCACCAAAGCCTCCCGCATCTGCCTGTCAGCACATCCCCAGCCCGTCAGCGAGTTCGGCCTTCGGCGCGCGCAAGGCATTGACGGTGCGCTTTCAGCCTCGCGAGCCTCATTTATTGGAGGATGCGCTACCACCTCGAATGTCTTGGCCGGAAAACTCTTTGGCATCCCTTTAAAAGGGACGCATGCCCACAGTTACATCATGGCTTTTCCCTCAGAGCTTGAAGCTTTTGAAGCGTGGGGAAGGTCGATGCCGCACAATTTGATTTTCCTTTTAGACACCTATGACACGCTAAAAGGAGCTCATCACGCCATCCAAGTCGCACAAAAACTCAAACTCCCAAATTTTGGTGTGCGGCTCGACTCGAGAGATTTTGCCATCTTAAGTCAAAAAGTGAGAAAAATTTTAGATGACGCCGGTTACAAAAAAGCGTTCATCATGGCCAGCAATGAACTCGATGAAACCGTCATCACCGATCTCAAAAGACAAGGCGCGAATATTGACATTTGGGCAGTCGGCACCCATCTTGTCACAGGACAAAACCAACCGGCGCTCGACGGCGTTTATAAACTCTCTGCCATCCGTAAATCACCTTCTACCCCGTGGATCTATAAAATCAAACGGTCCGAGCAGATCGTCAAGGTCACCGATCCGGGGCTTTTACAGGTGAGAAGATTTTCCGATGCTTCGCACTTCACCCATGACATCCTCTATAACATGGGCGAATCGATCCCTGATTTTCCTAAAAATTCTGAAGATCTTTTAAAACCTGCTCTCCATTTAGGAAAGCGCATCGCCGCGCCTCCCACACTCCTCCAAACACAAAAATATGCCGCCTCGCAGCTGGGCCGTCTTTCACCTGCTGTTCGGAGGTTTCTCAATCCCGAACCGTATTCTGTCGAGCTTGAAAAATCTCTCTTGGAACTAAAAACCAAACTCCTCCACGAGGTGTCATGACAAAGGCTCTCATCGTCGTCGACATGCAAAACGATTTCATGCCAAGCGGAGCTTTAGGAATCGATGGTGCTTTTGAAATTGTAGAGCCGATCGTTCAGCTCATGCCGCACTACCGGCACACAATTGCAACCATTGATTGGCATCCTGCCAATCACTGCAGCTTTGCCTCTTCGCATCCCGGAAAAAAAGTGGGAGACACCGTTTTGGTTCAAGGCAAAAAGCAGCGGCTTTGGCCCATCCACTGCGTGCAAAACACACATGGCGCCGATTTTACCCCCGGGTTTTCCAAAGAGCAATTCGATGCCATTTTTCATAAAGGGACCGATCCTTCCATCGACAGCTATAGCGCGTTTTACGACAACGCGCATGATAAATCGACCGGTCTGACCGCCTATCTTCGCAAACACCACATCACGCATGTCGTTTTAGTGGGGCTCGCGTTTGATTACTGCGTCTACTATTCAGCCCTCGATGGACAGCGGGATGGTTTTGAAGTGACCGTGATTCCCTCTCTTTCCCGCTCTATCGATACATCGCCGGCAGTTCAAGAAAAAATCAGAAAAACCTTGCTCCAACACAGAGTTATCATTCAGTCTGCTTGACAGCAGCTCTTCACTTATTGTACTGTGGACATTTATGAAAAAAGCTTTACTACTCACCTCACTCTTGCCGTTGAGCATCCTCTTAGGGTCGACATGGAGCAATGCTGCCGGCGGCGATTGGGGAGTGTCCGGTAATTGGTCAGCAGGCGTTCCAAATGCACAAGATGCAGTCGCTGACTTTCCATCTATAGGAGCTGTTCTTATCACCGTTGCCCTTTCAACTGCTACTCCTACAGTTGGAACAGTTAATTTGAATTCCAATACTAATGACTATAATATTAATGGCCCCAATACGCTTACTTTTAATGTAAGTTCTGGGACCGCAAAACTTGTTAGTACTGCCCCAGGCCTTATTAGCATAGTAAATACTATCGCAGCGCCCATCACTTTAACTTCTAATTTGGCGATTCAAAATAACAGCGCTAGTACATTGACGGTGAGTGGGGACATCAGCGGTAGTGGCAGTGTTCAAGTTACGACTACCGTATCGGGTCCTGTTACACTAACAGGCGCAAATACTTTTACAGGTGGGTTGACTTTTGTAAACGGAATATATGGACTATCCGGTAATAACACTTTTTCGGGTGGGTTGATTCTTATGAACGGAACACTTGGAATAACCGGTACTAATACTTTTACAGGTGGGTTGACAATCCAGAACGGAACGCTTTTCTGCGGTGCGGTGACAACTCTTCCACCCGCCGGGACTGTCACGATGAGCGGCGGGACATTAAATCTCCAGAACTTTGCTCAAACAATCGGCGGTTTAAATGGGACAGGAGGCATTGTCACCAATACTCCGGGCTCTGCGACCCTCACGGTGAATACAACGGCTGCTAATAGTTTTGGAGGCACGATTACTGGAGGCATAGGCCTGACGGTTGGCGGCTCCGGGAGTTTAACGCTGACGACTGCAAATACATATAGCGGCATAACGACTGCTACCGGCGGAACACTCCAATTAGGAATCACTAATGCTATTCCTACGACTCCTAATTTCACTATCACAGGCGGGATTTTCGACCTGAACAGTTTTAACCAAACGTTAGCAAATCTTTCAGGCACCGGAGGAAGCATTACGCTGGGCTCGGGCCTGCTCACCGTTAATCTGACCGCCTCCCAGAATTTTGCCGGGGTGATCAGCGGATCAGGACCTGTTGTCTTTAATGGGGGAGCAAATATTTGGACGCTTGGAGCTGCACAAACCTATACGGGCGGCACGACCATTAACAGCGGAACCATTCAGCTGGGAGTGACAAATGGACTCCCTGCAAATGGCCCTGTGACT
>JBGPMV010000004.1:0-23873 GCA_041487155.1 Rhabdochlamydiaceae bacterium | reverse complement strand
TGAGATTGCATATAATAATGCAAAATTTTGAGGACATATGACTACTGAATTATCGAATAGATCTATGGTTTGGCCGCTGAGGCTGCTCCAAAATAGCGCTCTATTCATCGTGGACAGACCGGTTATCCGCAATACCGCAATCGCTGCCATCGCTTTGGCCATCCTCGTACAACTGGCAAAGACCTTTGGCATCTATAAAACGCCCTACGTTTTTGTTACAACACTAACCAAAGCCGAAATAGCAAGAGTGGAATTTGTGAAAATCGGATCTGGCCGAGCATATGATCCTTTGGAGGTTAATGCTGTCTTAGATGGCAATGGGAGCCGCAATGTAAACACTACCAATAAAGAAGGCGAGGCGTTTTTGCACCTTATATTTGATGTATTAGTTAGGAACGATAATCGTGGTGGTGATCCAATACTTCCTCTTACAATGACGTGGGCAAAAATAGCATTAGAAAGAGAAGATATAAATGTAAACCTGCAAAATGCTAAAGGTGAGACACCTTTGCACTGTGCGTTCAAGAATGCTCTTTTTTGGTATGCAAAACGACGAGATATGCTCTCGGTGATCAATGCAATCTTAAAAAGAGATGATATCGATCTGAATATCGTAGATAAGAAAGGCAACACGATATTGATCTGTGCGATCGCCTCGGTTAATAGAATTATATCCGAAAAAATTGGTTATGATGTTGCCCGGACGGATAAAGCATATTTTGAAGAGAGTTATGGGTGGACTCCTGAAAGGGAAGAGCAATCGGTGATAGAGCGAAATAAAGAATTAGAAGAAATACTGAAAGGCAATATTACCACGATAGCGAGCCATAAAAATATAAGTGCCGATACATTGTCTAAGACCTTGAATTCTATGAACCGAAAAAATGAGTTTTTTGCTGTTGTGGAAGAGGCTTTAAAGAGCTGTCCTGGCTATGAAGAGAAAAAGCATCTGTACACACCATGGGATCAAATGAAGACTGCGGCCGTCGGGCTGACTGCGCTGCTCGGTATTGCAGCGGTATGTTATTTTAGGCCTGATCTCCCAGGGAACTATAAGGTTTGGCGCAGCTCTTTGTCACGGTAGGTAAAAAAAAGAGTGACAAGCCAAATGATTTTTTTTATAGTGAAGATAGATACAGGAGGTTTTATGAAGTTTTTATCCGTACTAGCTATGATCTTGGTGATCGTAGGCGCCCTTAACTGGGGACTTTGGGGATTTTTTCAATTTGATTTCGTGGCTTGGATTGCCAGTGGCAATACAACCGGCTTAGCTCGTTTGATCTATTCTTTGATCGGACTTGCAGGTGTATGGAGCTTGGGCTGGATCGGTAAGTGGAAGTGCTTATGCGGTTGCTGCGGCTGTGGAAAAGGCGGATCTCAAAGCTGCAAATAATTGTCTAATAAGATCTTAATCACGGGCGCTTCCGGATTCATCGGGAGCGCTCTAACTCAAAAAATCCAAAATAGCGGCTACGACGTTTTAAAGACGACTCGTAATCCTCATGAGACGGCTTCAGGTTTTATTTACTGGAATCCCGAGCGGGATGAGATTTCTCTCGATGCTCTTGAAGGGCTAGAGGGGGTTATTCATCTGGCCGGAGAAAATATTGCGGGTTTTCGGTGGAGCGAGGCTAAAAAGGACCGCATCTTTTTAAGCCGTGTGAGGGGAACGTGGCTCCTTTCCCATGCGCTCCTTCGTGTTAAAACGCCGCCGCGGTTCTTTTTTTCTGCATCGGCCGTGGGCTTTTATGGAAGCCGCGGGGATGAGAGGCTGACGGATGAGAGCCGGCAGGGGAGCGGTTTTCTTGCAGACGTCTGCAGGAAATGGGAAGAGGCTTCAGATTGTCTTAGGGAAAAAGGGGTTCGGGTGATTCACGGCCGTTTTGGGACGGTGCTCGATCCTTCGGGAGGAATGCTAAAAAAGATGCTTCCACTGTTTCGCTTAGGGCTGGGCATGCAGATGGGGAAAGGCAATCAGTGGATGAGTTGGATTGCAAGAGATGATTTAATACGTGCGATAGAGTGGATTCTTTTTACAAAGCCGCAAGAGGGGGCTGTTAATTGCACCTCTCCAAATCCTGTCCGGCAAAAAGAGTGGGCTCGCGCGGTTGCCAAGGCTGTGCACCGGCCTCTATTTTTAAAGATGCCTCGATCGATTGTTCGTCTCATCTTTGGCGAGATGGGCGATGAGCTTTTTCTTTCTAGCACGAGGGCAGAGCCCGATAAGCTCATTCGTTCGGGCTTTCAGTTTAAATGTCCTGTTTTAACCAGTCTGTTTTGAAATTCGTACTACGACATCCTTTTCTTGTATAGTTCGGCTTTGAGCCGGGCTGAGTTGTCAGCGCAGAGGACGATGAGGTCTTCATTGAGAGCGCCTTGTCCATGCAAGAGGACGCTCATGCTGTCTAGGTAGTCGTCTACGAATACCGGTATATCACCTCCAATTTGCTCGGCGATTCGTTTCATTTCAGGGGCGCATTTTGAATACTCATTCTTGGCTTTTTGGAACGCGAGCGCTACTTGCGTTGGATCTCCTTCTTCGCTTAAGACGAGGAAGCTATCGACATCCAGGGTGAGACTCTGTTCGATTCTTTCAAGGAGTTCCATTTCATGTGTTTTTATTATTCTCTTGTGTTTAAAAATCGCTGGTTTTTTTAGATGTTTCTTTTTGGAAATCGTCATTTATTAACTCCTTTATTTTATAATTTGATAAATATAAGCTTTAAAATTAATTGTAAAGGCTCTTGTCGCGAAATAGCTCATTTGTTATGTTCATGAGCCACAAAGGAGAAAAGACGATGGATAACCTGCTTGTCATAGCATTAATAGTTGTATCATGCATTGTGATCAACCCTTTCATTTCAGCATCAGAAAACGCACCTGTAACAGAACAGGTGGCTGCTGCCGATCAAAACGGATCGGATGATCAAAACTCGGATTCAGATGATGATGAGGATGAAGAGGAAGACGAAAATCAAGACCAAGAATCGGACGAGTAGTTCTTTAGTATAATTATCAGACCTTATGAAGGCATGCTTTTAGCATGCCTTTTTCATTTATTTCTAAATTAGTTTCATTTTTATAATTAAAAGTTAAGAAATATCTTGAATAATTAATTTTTTCATTCTATTCTAAACATACGACCCTAACTAAAGAGAAGGAGCGTATATGAGTGAAAAGCTGTCGGTCAACCCTTGGATTGGGATGTGGGTGCGCCCTCGTGAAACCATCCGGGCGATCCTGTCCTATAACAAGTCATACCTATTACAGGTTCTTTATTGGATCTATGGGTTTCCGTTTCTATTACAGATGGCTCAAAACACCTCTTTGGGAGACCAGTACTCAGCAGGCGCTATCTTGGCAGTTGCGGCAATTGGCGCGATAGTTGTTGGGTTTATTGGCATTAACCTGGGTTCTCTTCTCTTTTATTGGACGGGGCGATGGATCGGTGGTACGGGCTCGTTTCAAGATATCCGTGCAGCGGTGGCCTGGTCGACTATCCCTAATGCTATTTCGGGCATCATTTGGCTGATTGAAGTAGCGATGTTCGGAAAAACGATTTTTTCTCTCTCCTTTTTTGGAATGCCTATGTTTGGGATGCAGCTGACAGTGACCTACATTTGCTCTGTTGTTGCGATTGTGGTGATGGTCTGGGGGATTATCATCTTACTGAAGGCGATTGGAGAGGCGCAGAGATTTTCAGCTTGGAAGGCTTTATTAAACGTGTTCTTGCCAATCATTGTGGTTTTCATCGGACTTAAACTTTTGATGTGGCTCTTTATGTTAATCGGAGGGGCTGTTCATTAAGGTGATCGGTTTCGGATGCCCTCCATATCCATGGAGGGGTTTCAAAGTTGATCAAAAAAAGGGAAGGGGGAAGTATGTTTCAAAAGAGAGGATTTAAGCAGTCGCTGCTGGGCTTTTTAGCCGGTGTGCTGCTATTTGGTGCGCCAGAGATGCTCGGCGCGGTACCGAGTCAAATGGGGAGTGACACTCCGGTTGTGACACCTGTGGGCTGGAAAGAATACCATGCTCAAGCAGGAAACTGCTCACTATTTATGCCAGCTGAGCCTGAGCATATTTCGGAGAAAATGGCGATGCCTGATCAAGGGTTTGAGCTAAAGTACGACGCCTATATCTCGGCGGCCGATCAGCAAACTGTTTTCATGCTGCTTGTCGCTCAATATCCTGAGTTTGTCGATGAAGCGTATGCGCAGATGAGCTTGGAAGGGTTCTTAAATGGGATTTTAACGCATAATCCTGGAAATCAACTTCTCTATGCCGATCTTCTCCTAGTCGATGGGCATGAGGCGCTTGATTTCTTCATCCGCACCGGAAACGTCTATTTTAAAGGCCGCGCTGTTATGGTGAAAAACAGCCTTTATCTGATGGCTATGGAGTGCGAAATCCCTCATTATGATGAAGTCCGTTACAAAAACTTTGTGGAATCGTTCAAACTCCATCAGAATGCAACGGCTGCAAATGAATTAAAAAGTGAGAGCTAAGCTTCCTTGTACATAGGGAGCGGACTTGAAATGGTAATACTTCCCATGGTGGCTTTCGTGGTTTTTAATGTAAACCCAGCCACCAAAGTCCCACCCGCCGCCGATGCTCGCTCTGAGCAGGTGCTCGAACTTATATTTCAAAAGCAAATCGACTCCGTTGGAATAAACAAAGAAGATCGGATCGCGATAGCCGGCCACTCCTTCGTGTGCCCGTCTAGGATATTTATAAGGCCCCCCAAAACTTGCGTAAGAGGTTTCAAGAGACCAGCTCTCGTCGAATGAATACCTTAGCGAGTAGTCGACGGGGAAGATCGCATTTCCGGACCATTGATCGTTGAACTTCCAATCAAAGCCAATAATGGGATAGCCGCGTCCGTTTTCAACGCCATACCATCCGAGCGCTCCGACATGGATGCCCATTTTGTCAATAAAGTGAAACCGTCCCCAGAGCATTGCATGGTAAACGCCGGAGGGGCCAAAATCTAGGCGATTGGCATCCACAGAGAACCCTGTATTGATGATCCAGCGCCATCTGTCAACGGTTGTCGACACATATCCCAACGACCCGACGAGATAATTGAAGTTCTTCTGATGGAATCGGGGGTTTTTGTCCCAGTTAAGTCTTAAATAATCGTATCCAAGGCCATAGGTGAGTGAGTTTTCATCATCGAAGCTTTGGGTGTAGTAAACGGCAGCATCTGCATCGGAATAGTTCAAGTGGCGATGTTTGTGTTTTTCAAAATCGGCCGTTCCGATCCACCTATAGGATGCTTCTGTGTGCCAGTGACGGTCGGGATCGACAAAATAGTAATCGGAAAATCCATAAGGGGCGGCAGAAAGGGTCGAGGCCAAAAGTGTGGACGCAAGCATGTATGTACGCATATAACTCCTACAAAAAGTGCTATTATTCGAAAGCGATGATTAAAAATAAAGGATTTATCTCAGAATTTCTTGAGTCGTCTTAAAGTGGAGCTTGCCGACTTTTTCGAGGATGGCGCGCCCTTCTTTCTGGACGAGCCTGCGGCCGGCGTCAATGACAAGGGAAGAGGCTCCCTTGGGAAGGGTCATGCCGACCTCTTTACCTAAGGCGTCGATGCCATCAACAAAGGCAGCCCTTGCCATGATGGAGGCGGCGGCGACGACGGGGTCTTCTTCAGCTCTCGGCCTTTGAGCAAGATCGATGCGGATCCCTTTTTTTGCCAAGGCTATTTCGACGAGCGATTCTTTGGTGAACTGGTCGATGAGGGCTTTTTGGCAGCCGGTTTTTTGGACAAGTTCTGCGATAGCGGTGGCATGGCCCCAAGCGAGAAGATGGTTGAGGTTATGGAAGCTTTGATACATTTCGTTGTATTTAAGGGGGGAGATGCGGACGACGGTTGCAGCGGTGGCGGCCCGGATTTTGGGGGCGAGCGCTAGCATGGCTTTATCGCTCATCTGCTTGCTGTCTTTGACGCCGAGCTTTAGGAGCTCTTTGATTCCATTTTCATCTGCATAAACGGCACCGATGCACAGCGGTCCAAAGAAATCGCCTTTGCCTGCTTCGTCAGCTCCAATATGGGGGATTAGATCGACGCTGACTTCGGGGTAGCTATAGGAGACGTTTTTCAAAATTTCGGGTTCGAGATAGAATGAAATGAAGTCGTCTTTGCCTTTTCCTTGGACGGTGATCTTGCCGCTGGTGTACAGCGTGCATGAAACTCCGGTCTTATTGGCGGAGAAGATTGTGTACGGCGGTTTGGTTAAAACAAAGCCCTGATCTGCAAGATCTTCTTGGAGTTTGGGGGCTAAAGTTAAATCGATGGTCGCAACAAATGTATTCATGGTATAAGAAAGTGTAGCATATACCGCATGTCGGTGAAAAGGAAAGAATTTGGCAAGGAGGCGCCCGGAATTTGAACCAGGCAGAGCCGGTGCCGAAGCAACCCAACTTGAATAAGTTGGGTGATGCAGGCGGGTCTCAAATTCCGTGGCTGCCCGACGACGCCAAAACTTGACTTTTCACCGATGTGCGGTACAACCTTTTTGTGGGGACAAGTTGTTTAAAGATCGAGAAGAGGCGGGGGCGAAATTAGCGGCGCATCTTCAAAAGTATAAAGGTCAAAAAGAGTGCGTGGTGATTGGGCTTGCCAGGGGCGGCGTTGTGGTGGCGGCAGTTGTCGCTCAAGCGCTTGGGCTTCCTTTGAGTGTAGCGGCCCCTCGTAAACTGGGCGCGCCGGGAAATCCGGAGCTAGCCATTGGGGCTGTGATGGAAACGGGGGATCCGTATGTGAATGAGCCTCTTATTCAAGCGCTGGGGGTGTCAATGAAATATTTTAATAGCGAGATTGAGCGGGAGCGTAAGAAGTCGGTAGAACGTACGGAGCTTTTTTGTAAAAAGCGGCCTCTTTTGAAGCACAAGACGGTATTGCTTGTCGATGACGGCATTGCAACGGGGGCTACGATGTATGCGACGATCGAGTGGGTGAAAAAGCAAAATGCCGCTGCCATTGTAGTCGCCGTTCCGACAGCACCCAGCTCCAGCATAGAGATATTAAAAGTGCAGGTCGATGAAGTTGTTTGCTTGGAAACGCTGGATTTGGGAAGCGTTTCATGCGCATATGAAAATTTTTCAGAAGTTCACGATAAAGATGTGATTGCACTTCTGAACCAAACTAGAGTATATTGAGCTAAAAAGGAAACATTTTATGAATGAAGAGCTGAAAAAACTGGGCGAGACGCTACAAATTAAACGGCGTGAGAAGAATTTATCTCTTAAAGAGGTTGAAAATGCGACGTCGATTCGAGAGGTTCATTTAGAGTCCATTGAACACGGGACGATTACCGATCATTTGGCAGGGATTTATGCTCAGGGGTTCACGAAGCAGTACGCTACTTTTCTAGGCTTGGAAGTCGACAGGCTTGTAAAAGAAAATCCGGGCGCGTTCCGCAGCCCCGGTGAGAAGCATGAATTTTCATATGGTATTGGGACGCTGGAGAAGCGTGGAAGTCAAAGCGGCGGGGTTAAGTGGTTTCCTAATATCTTGTGGGCAGCCCTCTCTGCAGTTGTGCTGATTGCGGCATGGTACTTGGCAAAATTCCTAGGGATCGTGTGAGCGGCGCTTTTACGAACCGGCTTGCTCATGAAAAATCACCTTATCTTCAGCAGCATGCCCATAATCCGATCGACTGGTATCCCTGGGGACAAGAGGCTTTTCAAAAAGCAAAAGAGTTAAACAGACCTATTTTTCTTTCCATTGGATATGCGACGTGCCACTGGTGCCATGTTATGGAGCGGGAGTCGTTTTCAGATTTAGAGACGGCCAAAGCCTTAAATGATAACTACGTTTCAATTAAAGTCGACCGGGAAGAGCATCCGGAAGTCGACAGTCTTTACATGGATTTTGCGCAGGTCTTAATGGGCGGGGGCGGCGGCTGGCCTCTCAATTTAATTTTATCACCCGATCTTAAGCCGCTTCTTGCTTCAACCTATCTGCCGCTCAAGCCGATGCGGGGGCTGCCGAGCTTTCTGGAATTTATCACGCAGGTAAGACAGCTGTGGGATAGCCCGGAAAAAGCCGAGCTCATCGCTCAGTCTGAAAAAATTGTGGAAGCATTTAACCAATCGACCAATGCTGCAGGAGAGACTCTCCCCACTGAGCAAACGCTCCAAAAGGCAGTCGATGTGTTTTTTAGTGTTGCTGATCCGATCCATGGGGGCCTTAAGGGCGAGCCGAAATTTCCTTTGGGCTTTCAAGCAGAATTTCTGCTGCATTGGTCCAAGCTCCGCAATGACAGCCGCGCGCTCTACTATGTGACCCTTACGCTAGATACGATGCAGCGAGGCGGCATCTACGATCATCTGGGCGGCGGGTTTTCAAGGTATGCCGTCGATGAGGAATGGACGATTCCCCACTTTGAAAAGATGCTCTATGACAACGCGATTATTGCACGGGCGTATGTCCAGGCGTGGAAGTATACGGATAATCCGGCCTACAAAATCACGGCTATAGAGACGCTTGATTATCTGCTGAGGGATTTGATGCATCCGGACGGAGGGTTTTACTCTGGTGAAGATGCCGACACCGAAGGTAAGGAGGGGATCTTTTATACCTGGACCCCGGATGAGGTCAAAGCGGTTCTTCAAGACGATGGCGCCGATCTTTTCTGCGCCTATTATGATGTCACTCAGCTGGGTAACTTTGAAGGGCGCAATGTGCTGCATATTGATCTTCCGATCGAAGATTTTGCAAAAGCGGCGCAAATTCCTCTGAAGGAAGTTGAAGAGGGACTAGCTAGTGCTAAAAAGCTGCTCTTTGAAAAACGCAAGAGCCGACCAAAGCCGACGCGCGATGATAAAATACTTGCGTCGTGGAACGGTCTGGCCATTGATGCGCTGGCCTTTGCGGGGAAGGCTTTGGGAGATCCCCGCTATACGGAAGCAGCGATTAAAACTGTCCAGTTTTTAAAAAATGTGCTTTGGAAAGAAAGCAAGCTGCTGCACCGGTGGTGCGATAGCGAGAGCCGCTTTGACGGGCTCCTCGAAGACTATGCCTTCTTAATCAAGGGTCTCTTGACCCTCTTCGAATTAGGGCAGGGCGAAGAATATTTAACATGGGCCGTCCAGCTAGCATCGATTTTAGAGCGCGATTTTAAAGATATTGAGGGCGCTTTTTACCAAACGAGCGATATAGATACACTGATCATCCGCAAATGCGATTTCTACGATGGGGCAGAGCCGTCCGGCAACGCCGTTCACACCGAGAATCTTTTACGTTTATATGCGATCACGAAGGATGAAAAGTATCTCAAACAGGCAGAAGATGTTTTAAAAGCGGCTGTACCGATTATGCAAGAATTTGCGCCGGCAGCGTTTTATCATTTAACGGCGCTCATGCGATATCTTGACCAAATACGTTGAAATCGTCAAAGCTATAGAAAATCGAGAAGGATAGGGTATGGGTACGATATTCACAGATCAAAAACGGAAGGTAGAAGAGGGCGAGCAGCTAGGAGATTACACCATTCTTCGGATGCTGGGCCAGGGCTCATTAGGGGCGACGTATCTATCAGAGCACCGGTTTTTGAAGAAAAATTTTGTGCTGAAGATTTTAGACAGCACGCTGTGTGAACAACCTGATTTCATCAACCGCTTTGAAACAGAAGTCGCGATTTTAGCAAGTTTGGATCATCCTAACATTGTAAAGGTCCACAACGTCTCTGAAGCGCAGGGGCATTATTTTCTGGTGACCGATCCTGTGATCGATGAAAAAGGGGAAGTTTATAATCTCTATGATTACCTCAAACATCGAGGCGGCAGGCTCCCGGAAGATGAAGTTATCCAGATTGTATCGCAAATCGCTAGCGCTCTCGATTACTCCCATCAAAAAGGATCGATTCACGACCCATTTGCTCATCGAAGCTTAAAGCCATCTAATATTCTGATCTCCAAGAAAAAAAATGGGATCCAAGTCAAAATTTCCGACTTTGGCCTCTCCCGTATTTTAGGCGCTTCTCCTTACATGAGCCGGATTTATCAAGCGATTGCCTCTAAAATCGGAGAGCCTATCGAGGCGCTGCCGAAAAAACATCTCTCCTTTCTTCACCACTACCTCTTTTTGGCTCCCGAGCAAAGATGGCACGCCTCTTCTTCATCTGCTGTGAAGTCTGATATCTATGCATTTGGCGTGCTGATCTATTTTCTTCTGGCAGGGCACTACCCGGAAGGCGCCTTCGAGCCGATTTCTGTCCTTGCACCGCATTATAAGCTGGCATGGGATCGCGTCATTCGCAAATGTCTCTCTTTAGAGCCCGGCAAAAGACCCGATGGACTTTTAGCGCTGGTTCAAGAGCTCACAGAAACAAGCGAGGTATTAGCCCCGCTGCCGGAGAGCGTGGCGTTCAAGCCGGTCTTAAACCCTGCAGAAATCAAGAGGCCTGAATTCGATGCCGATCCCGGAGCGATTTTCCAAGTCGAAAAAGTTATCGCGAAATACCAGCCCGAAGAGGAAGAGAAAAAAGATGTTTCTCCGCTTTTAAGCGAGATGATTGTTATATCTGGCGGCTCGTTTGAGAGGGGAAGCAATAAAGGCGGTCGGGATGAAATGCCGCGCCATCAAATCACTTTAGATCCGTATGCCATCGATATTCATCCTATCACCAATGAGCAGTTCGGCAGGTTTTTAGATGAGATGGGCGGAGAAAAAGATCATAACAACAACGACATCATTCGTCTGAGAGAGTCTCGCATCAAAAGAATGGGCGGCAAAATCAACATTGAATCGGGCTACGCCAAACATCCCGTTGTCGGCGTGACTTGGTATGGATCTACAGCATATGCCAAATGGGTTGGAAAGCGTCTTCCAACCGAAGCCGAATGGGAAGTGGCTGCCAGCGGCGGGCTTCTCGATTGCATCTACCCGACAGGCAAAGATATCGACCGCACCCAGGCGAATTTCTTCAGCTCCGATACAACTCCTGTTTTAAGCTATCCTCCGAACGGCTACGGGCTCTATGATATGGCCGGCAATGTCTATCAGTGGTGCCAAGATTGGTATGACTATCACTACTACAATCTCTCGGTCCAAGAGCCGCATAACCCGAAAGGGCCGCTTCAAGGCGTCTACCGCGTCCTGCGCGGCGGTTGCTGGAAAAGTCTCAAAGAAGATTTGCGCAGCTCCCATCGCCACCGCAACAACCCAGGGACCATGAACGGCACCTATGGGTTCCGCTGCGCTGCCGATGTGACAGTGTGATTATTTGGGTTGAAAAATAAATTTTAACCCTTCATATCAAAGAGTATGGCTTCAAAACCGAGCAGAAAAGACACAAGCATTACCCAGCTGGATAAGGGGTCTCTCAAGCGTGTTTTAAATGTTTTTGATCTATTTGCCATAGGCTACGGAGACTTAGGCTCTTCGATCTACTATGCGCTGGGAATCACGGCCTTATTTGCTCTTGGCGCGACGCCGGTTGCTTTTCTCTTAGCGGGCTTTGTTTTTATCTGCACGGCTCTTTCTTATGCCGAAATGTCATCGACTTTCCATGAATCAGGGGGGTCGGCAAGCTATGCACGCCATGCCTTTAATGATTTGATTTCCTTTACGGCCGGATGGGGGCTGCTTTTAGATTACATTGTAACGATTGCGATCTCGGCTTTTACAATCGGTCCCTATTTGAGTTATTTTTTTCCGGAGCTCAAAGACCCTTATGTTCAGATTGGATTCACAGTCGCGGTGATTCTGGGGCTGCTGCTGCTTAACA
Source organism: Rhabdochlamydiaceae bacterium (assembly GCA_041487155.1). Lineage (GTDB taxonomy): Bacteria > Chlamydiota > Chlamydiia > Chlamydiales > Rhabdochlamydiaceae > PALSA-1444. The sequence continues at coordinate 12,129 of JBGPMV010000004.1, read as the reverse complement.
CGCTGGGCTCAAAAGAGTCGACAAGAACGAGCTTTTTCTTGATGATTTTTACCGTGTTGACACAGCTTGTCATCATCGTGATCGGCCTTTTCAGCATTGAGGATTTTACGAAGTTTTTCACGCAGCTTGCGATCAATAAGCCGGGGGTTTCTTATTCACCGAGCTGGGGTGAGTTCTTTAAAGGTACGGCGATGGCAATGGTGGCTTATACCGGAATCGAGTCGATTGCTCAGCTCAGCTCTGAAACCCGTATCCCTGTTCGGACGATGCCAAGAGCGATTTTGATTACAACGGGCATACTCATTTTTATGTATTTTGGGCTGACTTATATCGGTTTTTCAGTGATTTCTCCTGTCGATTTCGGAACTAAATATGAACAGCAGCCCATCACGGGGATTGTTGAAAATCTATCGTGGGGAAGTACTCTCTTGACACCTTGGGTTGGCGTCTTAGCGGCTATCACACTTTTTGTCGCTGCCAATGCAGGCCTCATGGGAGCTTCCAGGCTTTCCTTCAACATGGGCGAGAACTATCAGCTTCCCCGCTTTTTATATAAGCTCCATCCCCGTTTCCGCACGCCGTATACGGCGCTGGCGTTTTTTGCTCTTCTTGCGATTGTGATTGTCGTCTTAAGCCGCGGACAGATGAGTTTTCTTGCCGACCTTTATAACTTCGGCGCGCAGATCGCTTTTTTCTCAACGCAGCTGTCGCTAATTGTACTCCGGATCAAGCGCCCCGATCTTAGGCGCCCCTTTAAGGTGCCGTTTAATATTACGATCAAGGGAAGGGAGATTCCGATTCCTGCAGTGCTCGGCGCGCTCAGCAGCTTTGCCGTCTGGATGCTGATTATTATCACAAAGCCGGATGGAAGGAATTTAGGATTTGCGTGGGTTGCAGTCGGGCTTTTGATGTATTTTATCTATCGCAAAAAGCAGCGCATGACAGCGACAGGCCAGCTCCGCATCCAAAAGATTAAGATTCCAACATTTCAGCCGATTAAAATACGTCAGATTCTGCTTCCGCTTCGCAGCGAAACTCAAGCAGAGACAATACAGATGGCCTGTGAAATGGCCAAGCTGCATGGAGCAGAGATTACGGCGCTGCACATCATCGACGTTCCATTCTCATTGCCTCTTGATACCGCTCTTCCCGTTCGGCTGCACACTGCCGGACGTGTTTTAAAGACGGCAGAAGCCATCGCCAGGGAAGAACAAGTAGAGATCACCCTTGAAGTGCTACGGGCCAGAAACATTCCCGAAGCAATCGTGGACCTGGCCCGCATTCGATCTTTTGATTTGATTGTTTTAGAAGCCGTAGAATCAGATATTCAAGGGAAGGGGATGGGAAGCATCATTTCGGACATTCTACCGCGCTCGCCATGCCGTATCTGGATTTGCCATCCAAAAGTAAATGGGAAGGAGCCTGTTCTACAGGATTCAGAGTAGGCACTCATCTTTTATGGAGAAACTCTAAGCAACAAATTTCCAGAAAATGGTTTTTCAGGAACTCGTTTCTTTTTCTTACAAAATTTGATATAGTCATCGACCGAATCTTTAAAGGCTTGTTCTAGATCGTCCACTGATGTTCCCTGAAAAGTTATCATGTCTTTAAGCCCAATGACTTCGCCGTGAAATATTTTAGCTTCATCGTCATAAGTGACGGTTCCTTGATATCCTTTATATTTCATGACAAACTCCTGCTGAAAGTAAATGGAGTGCAGCCTATTCTAAACGATGTCTGATGTTTCCATCTGAATGTGGTTTTTGATCTCTTCTTCTGCAAGGCCGGTCAAGACAGAAATTTGCTCGTATGAAAAGCCGCCCTCTAACATTTTAAGAGCAATCTCTATGTTTCTTTTCTCACGACCTTCTTGCTGTCCTTTCGTAAGGCCTTCTTCGAGCCCCTTTTGGTGGCCTTCTTTAAGACCTTTTTTGTGACCTTTTTTGAGGCCTTTTTTGTGACCTTCTTCTCTTTCTTTTCTTCGAGCATCGTATTCATCTGTCAGAGCTATATTCGCTTTAATGTACGCTTCTCTTTCTGCTGCGTTCCAATTGTATTCTTCCATCGCGCGGTAGGCTTCAAGAAGTTCTTCCTCTTGAACCTTGGAAGGAACTTCTTTGGTTTCATTCCAGTTTTTAAAAAAATAAAGCCATTTGTCTTGAACAGTCTGCAAGTCGTTTTGATTTTTTATGAACTTTGGAAGTTCAATGAAGACATAGGAGAGATCCTTTAGATCGTTTTCAAAAGTGTCTACATCGAGGGTCCGATGATAGGAAATCACCTGTTTCTTATCAGGAAAAAGTTCGTAATTTGCAATGGCAAGGAGAATGATGGGTTTGAGCTCGATGTACTCAGAACCTGCTGGAAATTGAGTAACATAGCTATGGGCAACGTAAAATTGGGTTCTTTTAACGAATGCCGGAATACTTTTGTTCTGCATTTCCACAATGTACTGTACGTTTCGTTCATCGGTGCATTTGATGTCGAGAATACTTGTCTTGGTTTGTTTGATAAGAGGCGCTTGATCTTTAGAAAGAAACTCTACTTTCTTAATTTTTCTCTCTCCTTCCAGAACAAGAATAGAATTTAAAAAACTAATAAGAAGAGGCTTGTGCTTTTCTGTTCCAAAAAGCTTTCGAAACGATACATCATTAGTAGGGTTTAAGTAGCGACCCATCTCTTACCTTCTTTGCATGCATTCTAATAGGCAAGATATTTCATTGCAATAGCGCACCGTTAATCAGCGTCTTTAGTTTTTCGGCTCTGCTGCTATTCGGAATGAGATTTTCTATAGATGGAATCGCAGCTAAAAGTGCCTGGGTGTAGGGGTGCTGAGGGTTTGTAAACACCTCTTCGGTTAACCCTCTTTCAACAATTTTTCCTAAATGCATAACGGCGACTTGATCGGCGATGTACCGGACCATGCGAAGGTCGTGCGAGATGAACAGGTAGGTCAGGCCGAGCTTTTGTTGAAGATCTTTTAAGAGGTTGACAATCTGGGCTTGGACGGAGACATCAAGGGCTGTGATCGGCTCATCGCAGATGATCAGCCGCGGGTTTAAGATAAGAGCCCTTGCAATCCCAATGCGCTGCCTTTGCCCTCCGCTGAACTCATGCGGATATCTCCAGCGATGCTCGGGATTGAGGCCGACTTGAACAAGCGCCTGGATGATAATTTCAGGGGAGGCATCGATGCCATGGATTTTGAGCGGCTCTGCAATGATGTCTTCGATGGTCATGCGGGGGTTCAAAGAGGCGTAAGGGTCTTGGAAGATGATCTGGGCTTCCTGGCGCCATTTTTTGAGCTCTTTAGGAGATAGTGACAAAATATCAACGCCGTCAAAGTGAACCGACCCGGACATCGGCTCTATTAACCGAAGCAGGAGCCGTCCCAGCGTCGATTTCCCGCAGCCGCTTTCTCCGACTAGGCCTAAGGTTTGTCCCTCTTCGATTTCCAGGGAAACATTATCGACCGCAGTTATGATTTGCCTTTTCATGGAGAATTTTTTCGTAAGGTTGCGTGCGATTAGCATGATTTTTCCGCCCGCCAGCATAGGCTTTTGTGTTCGGGCGTGATCTGAAAAAGTGGAGGCGCCTTGTGCCGGCATTTTTCAAAAGCATAAGGGCATCTGGGCGCAAATGGGCATCCGTGTATCTCTTCCGACAAGTCAGGAGGGGATCCCGGGATCGAGACCAGCCTTTGATTAAATGCCAGGGATGGAATCGATTTCAGGAGCTGCTCGGTGTAGGGATGCTGCGGGGCTCTGAAGATTTCCTGAATCGGCGCGTCTTCAACAATTTGTCCGGCATACATCACCAGCACCCGATCGCAAAAAGAGGCGACAAGGCTTAAATCATGTGTGATAAGAATAGTGCTCTTATTATGCTGCAGATCTTTTAAAAGCTCCATGATCTGTGCTTGCACCGTCACATCAAGGGCTGTTGTCGGCTCATCAGCAATTAATAGGCGAGGCCTGGCAGCTAAGGCAATCGCAATGAGCACGCGTTGCCGCTGGCCGCCGCTCATCTGATGGGGGAATTGCCTCATGCGAAGCTCCGGCTCCGGAATCCTCACTTCTTTTAACAGCTCAAGGGCTGCCGCCTCTGCCTCTTTGGCAGAGACTAGTGGGAAATGACGCCGATAGCCTTCCGCGATTTGAGCTCCAATCCGAGACGTCGGATTTAAATACGTCAGGGGGTCTTGAAAGACCATGCCGATCTCTTTGCCGCGGATTTTTTGCAGCTCATGATCTTTCATACGGGAGAGAACTTGGCCTCCATATATAATCCTGCCTCCGGTGATTTCTATTGAAGAGGGGAGAAGGCCGATAATCGAGCGCATGAGAAGCGTCTTGCCGCTTCCCGATTCACCGACAATGCCGAGTCTTTCTCCCTCTTTAAGCGAGAAGGTTACATTTTTGATGACTTTGCAGTTTTGGACCTCAACACATAAATCTTCAACTTCTAAAATCATAGTTTTAGCCTCGGGTCAAAGGCGTCTCTAATTCCATCGCCCACTAAATTAAAGCAGAGCATTGTCATGCTGATAAAGCAGGCAGGAAACGCAAGCCTCCACGGAAAATACCGCAGGGCAGAGAGTCCGTCGCTGGCCATCGTGCCCCAGCTCGCAACAGGCGCTTGAATCCCAAGCCCCAAAAAGCTCAAAAAAGCTTCAGCAAAAATCGCCGTCGGCACCGTAAAAGTCATCGTCGTAATAATCGGCCCCATGGCATTGGGGAGCAGATGCTTGAACAAAAGCCTCCATTTACCGGCGCCCAGAGCTACCGCCGCTTGGGCGTAGTCGAGCTCCTTAAGCTGCATCATCTGCCCCCGCACAATGCGCGACATCGGGATCCATCCCGTGATTGTCAGCGCAATAATAATCGTCGTAAGCCCCGAGCCCATCATCACAGTCAGCAAAATCACAATCAAAAGGTAGGGGATAGAGTAAAGCACATCGGTGATCCTCATCATCAGCTCATCCAGCTTGCCGCCCCAAAGGCCCGCAATCGATCCATAGATCACACCAATAATCAGATCGATCGTAGCAGCGGAGATCCCCACAAAAAGAGAGATGCGAGCGCCCCACCAAATCCGGGTAAAAATATCGCGCCCCAGCTCATCAGTGCCAAACCAAAACTGCCACGACGGCAGATGGTTTTTAAGAGGAAGGTGGGTTTCATAATAGGTGTAAGTGGTCAGTAAAGGCCCGATAGCGGCCATGATAAATAACACTCCCAGGATGGTAAGAGCGATCATCACCCGTTTTTGGGTAAGAAGCCTTTGCCATGATTTGACCCAGTAACTATCCATGCTTAATCCTCGGATCCAACACAGAGTATAAGATATCGACGATAAAAACTGAGAGCATCAAAAAAGCGCTATAGAAAATAGTCAGCGCCATGATGAGGGAATAATCGCGGTTGGCAACGCTCATCACAAACCACTGCCCAAGCCCCGGAATGCCGAAAATCTTTTCAATCACAAAGCTGCCGGTCAGAACATTGGCAGATAAAGGTCCCAAATACGAAATCACGGGAAGAAGCGTATTTCGAAGAGCGTGTTTTGTCACCACCTGCAGTGCCCGGAGCCCCTTGGCTTTTGCCGTTAAAATATAGTCGCTTTGCAAAACTTCAACCATATTAGAGCGCGTCAGCCTGGCCACAATCGCTGTTGGAAATGCCGCCAAGGCAAGAGCCGGCAAAACCGATTGCTCCACCGTTCCCCACCGCGCCACAGGAAACAAATCGAGCTGCATGGCAAAAATGTATTGAAGAATCGTTGCCAGAATAAAGCTTGGCACCGAAATCCCTATCACTGCCGCCATCATCGTCAGCTGGTCGTGCCATTTTCCCCGGTTTAAAGCAGCGATCGAGCCCAATAGAATCCCCAGCGGGATCGCAAGGCATAAAGCCTCTACTCCTAGCGTCAGCGAGATCGGGAACCCATCGCTGATAATGGAGTTGGCCGATCTGCCGATATACTTAAATGAATACCCAAAGTCCCCATGGAGCAGATTGTTCAAATAAAGCTTATACTGATCCCATATCGGCTGATCCAGCCCGTAATAATGGTTCAGCTGTTTTATAATTTCCTCAGGCACAGTATCTTCATCTGTAAAAGGGTCGCCCGGAATCGAGTGAACAAGAACAAAAGTCAGCGTCACAACCACCCATAACGAGGCGGCGAGAATTAGAAATTTTTTTAACAGATGCTTTAACATCAAAAATACTGTATACCCATGGCACTATTAGAAACAATGTATAGTTTATGACTTAAGAGCCTGGATGTCTTTGACAGATAAACCGGTTATTTTGGCAATTTTCTGTAGAGAACGCAGCTGCTTTAAAAGAGCTTTTGCAATTTCAATTTTTTCTTTTCGTGCTTTTTCAAAACCCTCTTCGAGTCCCTTTTTGATACCTTCTTCAAGGCCCATTTTTAGACCTTTTTCAAGGCCCTCTTCAAGGCCTTCCTTGCGGCCTTTTTTAAGACCAACGCGCGCTCCTTCTTCAAGGCCAGCATTCACGGCTGCTGATAAAATCGCTTCATGGTCTCTTTGTTCATTAATGCTATTTTCATACGCTTTTCTGTTTTTGGGGTCGGAGGAGAGTCTTTCAAGCCGCTCAAGGGCTTGGCCAAAGACACGGTCTTTTTTCAAGACATCGGCTTCTTTTTCGTTGATGTAAGCTGAGTTTTTAAGTAGATAGAGCCATTTGTCTTTACCCGTTTTGAGCCGTGAGAGAGGTTTGTCAGGAAATTTCTTAAGATCGATAAGCGTTGCTTTCCACTGGTCAAAGAGGTGGTCATTAGAAGAGGAAATAGAGGGACAAAAGCAATAGGTCTCAACAACCTTTTTATCGTTTAAAATCCCATTTTTATCTTTTTCATTCCGATGAAAGTCGACAACGGCAATAACATGGACTTTGGGAAGGTCTCTCCAGCTGATTGTCTTCTTTGCTTTCAGCAGCTGTGTATCATAATCAATTTGCTCCGTGTAGTCTTTACCCAGGTAATACAAAAGCCGTCGATCAAATCCTTCATGGTTGTACGTCTGCATCTCAATGATGTACCGCTCTCCACCTTTTGTTTTAACACATAGGTCCACAAAGGTGGTGGGTTTGCCAACTTCGACGCGCATTTTTCGTGGATCTAAAAATTCTTCAATGGCGATCTGGTTGTTTCCTTTGAGCTCCAAGACAGTATTAATAAAGTTTTCTAAAATGGATTTGCTGCTCGGATCCCCAAAGAAATCTTTAAACACGACATCCACTTTAAGGTCTAAGAGGTCAATCATTTTCTTCATATAACCCCCATTTTAGCGTCAAAAGTCATTAATTTTATACCACAAATTTTTTTAACAGATGCTTAAACATAAAAAATACTGTATACTCATGCAACTATTATGAAAAGAGTAAGCGTTCGCGCAAATAAAATCCACCTGACAAGCTTAGGCTGCGCCAGGAATCTCGTCGACAGCGAAGTGATGCTCGGCATTCTTCTTAAAGCAGGCTATCAGCCGACACCAGAGCTTGAAGAGGCCGATTTTCTGATTGTCAACACCTGCGGGTTCTTGCAAGAAGCAAGGAAAGAGTCGTGCGATACCATCGACGCTCTTTTAAAAAGCCGCAAACAAGGCGCCAAGGTCATCGTGGCCGGCTGCATGGTGCAAAAATACGGCCCGGAGATACGAAGCCGGTTTCCCGAGGTCCACTACTTTTTAGGCTCAGGCGACATGGAAAAGATCTTAGATGCTGTCGGTACGCCCGAGGCCGGAGAAGCAATCACATCAGCCCGCAGCTACTTAGAGTGGGGAGAGATTCCTCGCCGGGTGTCAACACCAGGGCCGTTTGCCTACCTTAAAATCGCCGAAGGGTGTATGAAAAGGTGCGCTTTTTGCATCATCCCCAACATCAAAGGACCGCTTAAATCCAAAACCAGCGAACAAGTCGTCAAAGAATTTAACGCCCTTCTAGCCCAAGACGTGCACGAAGTGATCTTAATTGCACAAGACTTAGGGGATTTCGGAAAAGACCGGAAAGAAAAAGACGGCCTCGCAAAGCTTCTTCGCGCTCTTCTAGCAAATGACAAAAAGTTTTGGCTCCGCCTTCTCTACCTCTATCCCGATGAAATCACCCCGGAAATCATGGATATCATTGAGTCGGACCGAAGAATCTGCCGCTACTTTGACATGCCGATCCAGCATATCTCTCAGCCGATTTTAAAATCGATGCGAAGGCTGACATCACGCCAGCAAATCATCGATACTATTCACATGCTTCGCGAAAGGTTTCCGGATATTGTTTTGCGCACCAGCCTCATGGTCGGATTTCCAGGGGAGACAGAAGAACAGTTTCAAGAGCTTGTTCAGTTTGTTAAAAATTATCCTCTCGATAACGTCGGCGTCTTTAAATATTCGCTCGAAGAAGAGTCTCATTCCGCCAAGCTCCCAGGGCATATCCCCGAAGAAGAAAAACAGCGCCGTTTTGAGATTTTGACTCAAGTCCAACAACAAGTTTTAAAAGAAAGGCTCCGCCGCTATGTCGGAAAGACGCTAGAGGTGATGGTTGAAGGGTACCATCCCGATTCGCCTTATCTCATGCGTGGTCGGTTTTTCGGCCAATGTCCTGAGATCGATGGAATCGTGATCATCAATGATGGACGGCTCGTCAAATCGTTTGGAAAGCTCTATACCGTCGAAATCACCGACACCACTGACTACGACCTCATCGGAGCTGTGACCGGTAAAGTAAGCAAAAGTAAATTATGTCTCGCGTCGTCTTAAAGCCCGGAAAAGAGAAGTCCCTCCTCAATCGCCACCCCTGGATTTTTTCAGGGGCGATCGCAACACGCCCCTCCCATAAACCCGGAGAGCTTTTCCCGGTTTTTTCCTCCTCTAATAAGCTTCTCGGCCACGGCTACTTCCACCCCGATAACTCCATTGCCGGCCGGATGCTTAATTTTGATGCCCAAAATCCGCTGGACTCTCTCCGCGCTGCAATCGATAATGCTCTTGAGCTTCGCAGGCAGCTCGTCCCCGAATCGGGCCGGCGCTTGATCAACGCAGAAGGGGATGGACTCCCGGGTCTCATCGTCGATCAATATCAAGAGGTCCTCGTCCTTCAGATTCATACCGCAGGGATGGAGCTTCTTAAATCCGCCATCGTAGAACATCTCATTCAAAGAGTGCAGCCCAAAACCATCTATGAAAAATCGACATCCGCCGCCCGGCGCCAAGAAGGGCTGACAGATATCAAAGCGCTTATTTATGGAATTGAGTCGCCCGAAGTCACCATCACAGAACACGGCATTTCATATATTGTTCAGCCGCTTGAAGGACAAAAAACCGGCTTCTTTCTCGACCAACGCGAAATGAGAAAAACGGTCCTAAACCTCTCGAAAGACAAGACCGTCCTCAATTGCTTTGCTTATACCGGAGGGTTTTCCCTTGCCGCACTGAAAGGCGGAGCCTCCCACGTCACGTCCGTTGAGATCTCATCTGAGGCTTGCGCCCTTGCCGCAAGACATGCCTTTGACCCAACTAAGCACACCATTACCAAGGCCGATGTTTTTGATTTTTTACGCACCCATAATCTTGATTTCGATCTTGTGATTCTCGATCCGCCCGCCTTTGCTAAAAAGCGCTCCGACATCGAAATGGCCTCTAAAGGCTACCGAGATATCAATCGGCTTGCTTTTGAAAAAATGCCCCCCAACTCCATCCTCCTCACAAGCTCGTGCTCTTCCTACATCGATACAAACCTTTTCCAGCAAATCATCTTCCAAGCCGCCGCGGAAGCTGGCCGCTTTGTCCGCATCCTAGGCCGGCATGCCCAGTCTCTGGACCACCCCGTCTCGATCTACCATCCGGAAGGGGATTACTTAAAAAGCCTTATTTTGTTTATTGAACCTTGAACGCGTCAAGCCACTGATCTCGGAATACTTTTTCGATGTTTTATTCTTCTGGTCTCCACGCTTCATATTCTGAGGGACGTATTTGGTACCGGGCAATATTACCTTCGTGTAAACCTTCGATTTCAGCTTCGATGACTTTAATAAAATGAGCTTGATCTTCTGGGGGAATGGAATCTTGGGCTTGTTGCTGAATAATCTCAGCTGCTGATTTCAAATCAATGCGCAAACGGACAATTCTTGTTGTCATTTCCTTAATGAGGTTACGGTACTTTAAACGAAATGGATCAGGGTCACCGAGTGTTTTACGAGTTGCTGTGTAAAGTAAACAAGAACGTTCATAAGCCCATACGAAGATTTCTCGCAGCAATTCAATGCGATTCAATTCATAAATTCCAAGCAGGCCGCTAATATAATCTTTCTCAGGGACGTCAACGAACGACAACGGACATAAATTGTGACGAATGAGTGGCAAATTGGCCGCAAGTCGTGAAACGCGTTTATTCACATCTTCAAAAGGCTGTAAATAGGGGAGATGAACCATAGCAAAGAATGCCTGTTCAAAGGGGTTTTCAATCGCCTGGGCCGTATCTAAAATCTGTTGAAAACACTCATTGATTAATTGAGGCGCTGCCAAAGGATGATAAACAGATTCCCCTATACCCACAGGTATTGATCTTAGGCGACCACATGCCCCTGGGTCGGAAAGTAAGTTGTTTGATAGAAGTGCGTGTAAATTGAGCACTGTATATCGGTTAAATCCTGTGCTTTCTGCAGATTCCACTAAGAATTCGATAGCAGATTTGTGATTTAGGATCATTTGGGCATCCATGATATTTTTGCCTTCAGGGATGTGCCCAAACTCAAGCAACTGCTTAGTTTCCAGCAATGAATAAGTGTTGCCTTCCAAGCGGCTGGAGTTCCAGGAGAGATCTATTAATAAACGATTGAGGATTTGGCGTGCATAAGTTCCCGCTGGACGTTCGCTCACCGGCGATTTTCCTATTTCAAAGAGGTGCTTACGGATAGCAACAGGAAGATAATGTGTTACATTAGGTCTGTATTTATCGAGAAATTCCCTGTTATAGCTGGCGTGGTTTCTTGCATGAAGAGGCTGGGTTACCTTCATTTGAATAGACTGTGCAGTGGCAGATAAAGCAATAGAGTCTTTCTTGCCCGTTGTAACCGTAGGTAAACGATAGAGGCGACCTCTAGTTTGGCCTTCGATCTGCAAAAGATTCATCGTCGCAAGAAGATTCAGACGACGTTGCAAGGTACGGCGTGTTAGACTCGACTTCAAGCCTCCGAAGATTTTTTCAATAGAAGCTCCTTCTGGGAAAAGAGCCACGGCTTGCAGTACAACATCGAGTTCTTCATTTGATAGTTTTTTTTTGGACATATGACCCTTTATGTGGCGCAATAACCTTATTGTGCCACTTAAACGCGCATTATATGGCACAATAGCTTTATTACGCCACTTAAACCTGGTTTATGTGGCGCAATAGGTCCATTGTGCCACTTAATTGCCATGCAGCAATCCCATTCCTTCAGGAATGGGTAAGTCAGACATGTAATAATTCAATTAGCCACTTAAATTCAGACGGTTAGATCAACTTTATAAGCAATTGCGTCCTCATCGGTACATAAGGCGTCGTAAGCAAATAACTGTTACATTTCCGCTGCACTGGCATCTTCATCTTTGCGCCCGGCTGCATCGACCATGTGCCTGCACATGGCCTGTTTCGCCGCCGGCGTTGCCTGGTGCAAATCTAAAGCGCCAGCATTGCGGAAACGCAACAGTTATTTGCTTACGACGCCTAAGTAGACATAGCTATTAATTGGTTGGAGTGACATTTTATTATTTCTTTAAAACAGCCCAGTCGTTTTTGTCTAAATCCGGAGGTTGCCGTTTCCAATGGGCCATTGCAATCAATTCTGGAATTTTAATCTCATAGTGCGTCATCTCATGTAGGTATAGAGGGTGCTTATCGATAATAGTTCTTCCATTTTCGGCCAATGTGACAAGATACGTTCCTGATGGGTTTTGAGGAATAAGGAGCACGGATCGATCCAACCCTAAGGCAGGGTTAGAAGCTACCGTAAACTCTTTGGGCGGATCTGCTTCATCTGTGCTAGGTTGATTCACAACATAGCAAGATTGTATCCAAATTTGTTGGTTTCTTCCTAAATTTGATACACGAAATACAAGATTATCAAATT
>JBGPMV010000003.1:0-27948 GCA_041487155.1 Rhabdochlamydiaceae bacterium | reverse complement strand
GGAAGCTTGTAGAGGGAGCGAAGCATGGCAAGGCCGACCCCTTGCGGTCCATGGATCTTATGAGATGAAAAAGCCATGCCGCTGACCCCTCGCGGAACCAGAAACTCCTCTTTTCCTAGAAGCTGCACACCATCCACTACAAGAGGGATCTGATGTTTTTCTGCGATGGAAGCAACCTGATCCAGATCGGTTTTTACCCCGGTGATATTATTCACTGCTGTGAGAGTGATAAGACGTGTTTGAGGAGTGATAGCGGCTTCTAATGTTTCCGGCCTGACAGCGCCCCAGAGCCCTGCAGGCAGGTAGGTGACCGATGCGCCGACTCTTTCTAGATCTGCAAGCGTCAGGCGTACGGCCGGATGCTCGACGTTGGAGCTGATAATATTCGACCCGGGTGCGAGTAAGTAAAATCCGCGGATCAAAAAGTTCAGCGCTTCGGTTCCGCCCGATGTGAAGATGAGCTCGCTCGGTTTTATGTGCAGGACATGCGCGATTGCATCGCGCGATCGGGTCAGATACCGTTTGGCTTCTTGACCGAACTGATGGACGCTGGAAGGGTTGAGCGGCAGGGGAGTGAGCACTTCTAGCATCGCCTCAATTACCTGAGGATCAAGAGGTGTTGTACCGTTGTTATCTAGATATATTTTTCTCACGGCGCCTCTATAGGTATGCGAACAAGAAGTAGGGTGATATTATCCCGGCTTCCGCCTTGTTTTGCGGCATCGATCAGTTCTACAGCTGTTTCTCTTAATGTCGTATTGCGTCTGAAGATCGCTTCAATCTGTTTATCGGAAAGAGCATCGGTAAGCCCATCGGTGCAGAGAAGAAAAACATCTCCCTGCTGATACGGGGCTTCTAAAAGGTCGGGCTCAATTGCCGGAGAGATGCCAAGGGCTCGTGTGAGTTTATGAGACCTGCTTTTTCCGGGGGTGTCTTGTTCCAGCGAATGGTCTCTTGTTAAGAGGAGCACTTCATTTCTATAACGATAAATACGGCTATCGCCCACATGTCCTACGATGATCTTATTTTCTAGGAGCAAAAGGCAGCACAGCGTCGTTCCCATGCCATGGAGGTCAGGATGATCTTTACTCAGCCTGCGGATCCAAGAATTAGCTGAGATGAAAGTTTCTCCGATGTATCTTTTTGCAGATGAGACAGAAGGCGGCGTGGGGCTTCGAAAGTATTTATCAACGGCATCACAAAAGTGGAGCACCGCTTCTTTGGCAGCGACCTCTCCTGCAAGGTGGCCCCCCATTCCATCTGCTAAAACATAGAAATAATCTTCGGGCAGCTCTGCCCAGACGTCTTCGTTATTTTGTCTTGAAAGACCGATGTCAGAGACGCCGAAGGTTTCTATAGACGAGATCATTCCCCCATTGTCCCGCAATGCCCCCTAAAAATAAAGGAGTTTTTATGAAAAGATGATCTGTAGAGAGCTTGCAAGGTTGAACGTCATATGCAGTCCGATCGATGCAAAGATCGAGCCTTGCCTTTCATAGGTATAACCTAAAAAGCAGGCGAAGGTGAAAAGCGAAGGAATCAGCGAGAGGTTGCCAAGCCCTTGCGATGCAGAAAAATGAAAGCAGGCAAAAATCAATGCGGTGATAGCAATAGAGATTTTAATCGAAAAATATTTCTTTAGAAACTGTTGCAACGCTCCCCGGAAAAGAAGTTCTTCCACAACCGGAGCAATGATGACAATGGAAATGAGGGCTAAAATGAGCTGAGGCGCTGCTACAAGATTATCTTTAAGATACCGGACAGCGACTTGTTCATATGCTTTGAAATTGAGAAAGTTTTCTAAGAGATAATCGCAAATTTGACTCACGATGACAACCCACGGAAATGCGACGAGCCAGGCAAAAATCCCTATTGCAAAGTCCAGCCATCTAGAAGAGGTGCTCTTAGGATGTTTAACAGCAGCAGTTAGAGTTCCCCGTCCTTCGGTATAGATATAGAGCAGTAGGGAAACAGACATGCAGAGGATGATAATAAACTGGATTGTCATGGGAGTCCCGCTCAAGAAACGTGATAAAAGAAAAGGAGCGAGCAGCAGGAATCCGAAGTAAATTGCAAAGACGGAAATAAGCTGGATGAAACTGACACGAGGCCTGGGATAATCAGGCCGGGTAAAAAATCCGAGCCTCAAGGCAATCATGTTCGTCAAAAAACCGATCATCGACAGGAAAATAATGCCTTCAAGGGCATCTTTCAGCATGCAGCTCCTTACTGTTTACAACTCTGAAGAATGTAATCTTCGACGCGGCCCGCAAGCTCTTGACAGAGCTTTTGGTGTGCGATTCCCAGAGGTGAGATGTCAAACATTTCATCGCCCCAAGGAACTTGATCCAATTGATTTCGAGTAAATTGAGTTGGAATATGGTGGGATTGCTCAACAACTTCTTCCAAGACGATTTTTGGAGCTTCTCCCCTAAGGTCGAATACACGTACTCTCATTGAAACAGTGAGTTCAGCAGGAGACTCAGCAGTCGCTGTCTCCGGACTTGCAAGAGACCGCTCATGGTGGTCCACTAGTTCGAAGAACGCAGCAAACTCATTGTCCGGATACCCTTTTTTGATCCATGCAGTTTCCATGCTAAAGGGGTCGCGGCCGTTTGTAGATTTACGGGTCATCGCATACACTTGATCTTCACTTAAGAGATAAAGACTTCCATGCTGAGCCAGGCGCCCCCTGATGGCGGCTGTGAGCTCTTGCGAGATATTCCAAGAGAGTTCATGGCGGGATCGATCCATTACAGGAACCACTGCAACAATAGGGCGGGTGGTGACAGGCTTTTCAAGAACCGCTGTGGCGCAGTTGTCATTTTTGCAGCCTGCTAATAATAACAGACAGGCCCACACAGAATATTTCCAACGACGCATGATCTTCCTCCAAACTCTAGTTATAAATTCCCAGGATAGCAAAATACCAATTCTCTGACAAATCCTCATCTTATCAAGATATTATTTTAATTAGGAATATATTTGCAATTATTTTGACAAATTGCGACACTGAGCGCCATATTAGGTCTATTTAGACAGAAGGAGAATGAATGTCGTACGAAAATGCAAAGGCCAATCTAAAAGAATTCGGCAAAGAGCTTAATCTTGAAGGACTCCAGTTTGACGAGAACCATACCTGTATTCTTGGTATTGACAATACCTTCTCGCTTCATATCACTTACGAGCCCCACTCAGACCGGCTTTATCTTTACTCACCGATTTTAGATGGTCTTCCTAAAGATACAAATCATAAGCTAAAACTCTACGAATCGCTCCTCGAAGGTTCCATGCTCGGCGGCCAAATGGCCGGCGGCGGAATCGGCGTTGCGGTGAATGAAGAGCTCATTCTCATGCACTGTGTGATCGAAATGGGAATTGGCGCAGATCCTTCTTCACTTCGTCGGTTTGCTCCTGTTTTCGTAGAAGCTGTCGAGCGATGGAGAAAGCGCGCAAAAGATATTTCCGAAGGTAGAGAGCCGCAAGATATGGGCCCCCCTACACGTCCCGGAGTGCCACACAGTCCCGGCACACCTGGTACTCCTGGAACTCCCGGCAAACCCGGCCAGCCTTTCATCAAAATCTAATTTCCTCCCTGACCCTGCTTGAGCTTTTCTTAGCAGGGTTTTTTATTTTTTGTTTCATTTGTCAATAAAAATCTACTCAATATCCTATGCTGCATATGCTGAAACCTCGCCCCAAATCAAGAAAAATGCATTTTGGGGCCAAAAAAGACCGATTCTAAGCCCCTTTGCGTTTTAATTCTTATACAAGCTTTTATATCTGGTACCTTGAGTTCTTTCCTTCCCGCAAGGAAAGTTAGGCACACTTCTTTCCTTATCTCAGGGAAAGGTTTTTTAAGTAATAAATATTTAAGATCATACGACATAAAATGGTTACTGCTCACAGATTTCAAGCGATAAATTAAATATATTTAAAACATAAAGCGTTGTACTGTCTCTTTCATAAAAGAGTAACTTGGAGCATTTAATGGGTGTGCAACCTTATGGCCCAAATGTTGTGGCACGCCAGGTCTTTCCTTATCTAGACGCAAGAGCGCTCGGAAGCTGTTATTGCGTCTGTAAAGATTGGAAGGTTCTTGTATTGGAAGAGATCTTAGAAAAACTTAAACCATTTTTCATTAGTTTTTGTAAACAACCTGGATCCGTCTACGGCCAGGCCGTGGATATGTTACACCTTATCAAGCTGATTCCTCCAACACTGCTTTTTTCATACAGCCCCACTGTAGAATATATAAATGCTTTTGTCGCTCGAAAGGTACTCATGGGAGGCGCACCTGACTTTGTAGGATCTCTGCGTGATAGGGCTTTTGCAGTGGCTGCCGAGCAGGGCGACTTTGACATAGTCAGAAGGCTTCTTAAAGGCGGCCCCATTGATGTGGGTATCCGCGGAAAGGCTTTTGTAAGGGCAGCCGAACAAGGTAAGCTTCAGATGGTTGAAGCGCTTCATATAAACGGTTCTATCCCAGCCGATTGGCATTTAACGGCTTTTAACAGTGCATCATCCATGCCTGTTTTATCATTTTTAAATGATGGCTTTGCAAATACGCCCACCTGAATATAGAGGCGGCTTCGCAGAAAGAGACTTTTTGGTCCCTACTGATGCGCGCTTTTTAAGATCATGCGGGCAGCGCGCTCTCCGGATTCACAGGCAGCTTCCATGGTGCCTGGAACTTCTGTCAAAATTGAGGCATGCTCACCGGCAAAATAGAGTTTCTGATCGATGGGGGCAAAGAGTGTTTTAACCGTTTCTCCCTGTTCATCATGTGTTGCAGTGAGCACCGCTTCTTGTCCTGCAGCAATATAAGAATAAGAGCCTTTGATATACGGATCATTGGTCCAACTATAACCGACGGGTCCCTCGTAACTGCCGAAAGATTGATCTCGTGCAAGGGCAGGGGTGGATAGAATGGGATCGAGGTCTTTAAATTCCTTCTCAATCATGGGCCGGTCTTGGTTATAGGTCTGCACGAGGGTCTCTTTAGAAAACCTGCTCGATTTACCAATATAATATAGAGTTAAAAAGTTCTGATTGGGAGTAAAGAAGCTGACCATATGGTCGCTGATAAATGCCTTGATTTGTAGAGATTTAGTGCAGGGGATTAGTATTTTGGCATTTTCACCATACTGCACCTTTTTGATCGCGGATAGCTTCTCTTCAGGAATGATGTGATCTTCAAATTGAATACCAGCATAGACAGAGCAGGGGATTGCCAATACTAGGATATCAGCTTGTACTTGTTCCCCGTCTTGAAATGTGAGGAGATAAGAGCCTTTGCCATCTTTTGAAACGGAGAGAAGAGGCTTATTGAGATGAAGCCTGTCACCAAGAGCTTTCCCTAATGCTTCCGGCAGTTGAGCATTCCCATTTTTAAGACTTAAAAGGTTAATATACGGCTCTTCTTGTCCATGGGTTTGGTGAACGGAAGCATTTCCTCCAAGAAGCATATGGTATAAAGTTTCTACATAGAGATAAGACAATTTATCGATCGAACCTCCCTCATAGGTTGTTAATCTCATTGCTAGAGCTTTATAAAGCGGATCTTTTTCTTCTAGAATTCCATTGAGTATTTCGCGCATGTTCTTAGATCTTTTAGCAAGGTCTTCGAGCTGAGCCTTGAGCTTTTCCGGGTTGAACTTCCGCTGACTCAAAAGCTGGTCTATCGGAATTTGCTCATCTCCAGAAAAATATGAGTGTGCAAGACTGATTTTACTTTCGACGGCTTCCAGATCAAGTTCTTTAAGCAACCGATGGATGTTTTCAGAATCTCCGCCATCAGAAATATTTTGTCCGCCTAATTCAGCAAAGCAGCCTGCTGTTTTGACGGTGAAAATTCTTCCACCCACTCGGTTGTGTGCTTCATAGACATGTACATCACAGTTGTTCTGCTGCAGCCGGTAGGCTGCTGAGAGTCCGGCAATGCCTGCTCCTACAATGACAATTTTCGGATGTTTATTTTCTGAACTTAAGTTTGTCGTCAAAAAGAGAGTCATTAAGAAAAAATTCCTTACAAAAATCATGATATTCCATCCTAATCCACAATAAGGTCTTTTAGCAAGGTTTCGATGGAATGAAAATTCAAGTAAATGTGTTCTCAAAAATTCAGAGGTATTCTATCATGGACTAGTTTCATACAATTTGAGATGCAATCGAGGAGAAAATTGAAGTTGATTCCCAAAAGAGTTTGAAGGAGTAGACTATGAGGATTCTGATTGTATTGTTGCTCTTTCTGCATCAAGGATATGCATCCGAATCTCCTATCCAACCCAAAAAAGTCTGGTTTTTTTCTCCGCCGCGAAGTCTTTCAACTGCATTTTTACGCATGATCCAGTCGAGGGGAGATTTTCAGATTATTCATGAGCCATTGACTTATGCCTATAAGATTATTCATCATCCTGAATGGTCGACAGCAGGTTTTCGGCCTGAAGCGCCTCAAAGTTATGAAGCAGTCAAAACATTGATCACCGAGACTGCTTCACTGAAATGGACATTCATCAAAGAAATGGGTTTTGTTGCGAAGGATTTTTTTCTTCAATTTCCAGAGCTTCTCCATGATGAAAATACCTATTTCGTTTTTTTAGTCCGAAACCCCCATCATTCATTCATTTCTCATTATAGAAAATCGCCTTCGATATTCGACGGATTGACTGAAATTTTGAGCTACCAGACCATCTATGATTTTTTTCAAACAATTAAAGGAGTGACGGTCCATCCACCTCTAGTCATTTCGGCAGAAGACCTCTATTTGCATCCTCGAGAAGTTGTCAAACAGTTTTGCGAACATGTCGGCATTCCATTGATCGAAGGAAGTTTGTCTTGGCCTGATTTGGGATAGCAGTTTTCGGGGCAGGAGGAATGGTATGAAACCAAATTTCCTGCGGTTGCACATCATTGGCATGGTGAAGCGATCAGAAGTACGGGATTTGGAATTCCTTCTAAATATGAACTTGATGCAAAAGGCCTACCTACTTTCACGGAAATCGAAAATCTTGAACATCGAGCAGTTTATCAGAAACTTTATGAAGACAATCTTCCTTACTATCATTTATTTTTGTCTGAGAGATTATGGAATGGAAATTCACGTAAAGATGTTTTCAAAAATTGAGAGGCATTCTATCATAGATCAGTCTCATACAATTTGAGATGCAACCAAGGAGAAAAAAATGGCTTCAATTTCCACGTCAAATCCAGTTTCTGTAACAAAAATCAACACCCAACTATTTCCCCGTAATACGGACTACAGCTCGTATAAAGAGTTCAAGCCCAGAGTGGACGATAGCGCATTTGAAGCAGAACAAGATTCTATTGGCATGCCACGAGTTCAAGCTGTTATAGAGTTTACGTTTAGAATGGCGGATAGAGCATCTGGCACAGGACAAGATTCTTCTGGTATGCCACTCCCCGGGAAACAGATAGTGGCGGATTATCTAATTCCCACATTGGCTATCCTAGGTACTGCTTTTAGTATTCGTATTTTTGATGCGGTAGACGGTCAAATTCAAATTCATTCGGAAAAGACTTATCAGGACGAAGTTGCAAAGGAACTTTGGGACAGGCACATAGCCCCACTTTCAAATCATGCCATTATAGATTTAAATACCAGAGTTGTGACTCTTGGACCCGGGTGTGGGAATAAGAGCCATTGTGGGGATTAAAACATTAGCAGCTTAGATCCTTTAACAACGTAGCGATGGCATCTTGGATGGAAGGGGTGTCTTGGATTCTTTTGTCGATGAGCTTGACGCTTGTCATGACGGTGGAGTGGTCGCGGGAAAAGAGGTCTGCGATTTTCATGTAGGGGAGGTGAAGCTGGCTTCTGCAGAGGTGCATGGCGATTTGGCGAGGTGTCGTGTGTTCTTGGGTTTGGGATCTGCCTGTCAGGTCTTCTAAGTGGATGTCAAAGTGGCGGGCAACGGCGAGTAAGATGACGTCTGAGGTGAGCGCTTTTTTCTGCTGCTCTTGAATGAGGGGAGAGAGCCACATATGCAGGAGAGCTGTGGTGGGCGGGGCGGTTTTGGTGCGCACTTCTAAAATATCTGCAGTGCGGTTTAAAAGCGGGATAGTGGGGAGTAGATTTAAGCATTCTGTGAGGAGGGGAGCATCGAGCGTGATTTTTTTTCGGTGGAGAAGCTGGGTAAAGTAAGCTTCTCGGTCTGGAGGGCTTAAAGGTTTAAGAGAAAGGACAAGGCCCCATTCAAAGCGGCTGGTTAAGCGGGGCTCGATTCCTTTTAAGTCGGAGGGGAGGGAGTCTCCTGCTAAGATGATCTGTTTTCCTGCTAAATGAAGGGTATTGAACGTATGAAAAAGTTCTTCTTGCGAGGCGGATCTGTTATCTAAAGCTTCGATTTCATCAATGACAAGGACGTCGTGTTTTCGATAGAGACCCCGAAGCGAAGTCATGGCGCCTGAGCGGATGGCAGCGACGATATGTTGAGTGAACCTGTCGGCCTTGACGAAGAAGACGGTGCGGTTTTGTTCTTTGAGGAGATGGCAGGCGGCCATGAGCAGGTGCGTTTTTCCAACGCCTGGAGGGCCTTGGAGATAGATGGGGTTGTAGGTTTTTTTAATGAGGGTGTCGTAAAAGAGTTCGAAGTGGGATTTGTTGGTTTCTCCGGGGAAATAGGTCTGGAATGTGCAATTGGATAAGAGGCCGTCAGGATGGAGGTCTAAAGGCGGCTTCCACTCTTTCTTAGGTTCTTTGGCAGGCGTGCCGGCAAGTGTGAGATGGACGCGGATGGGTCTCCCATTCATCGTCTGAAACGATTTTTTGATGAGGGGGCGCAGATACTGTTCGAACCAATGGAGCTGGAATGGATCTTCGGCTTCTAAATAGAGGTTGCCAGCGTCAAAGTGGAGGATTTTTAGAGTTCTTGCCCATCTTTCGATGGCATCAGAACCGACGGTTTTTTGATGCTCATCTAAAAAGGCGGACCATTCCTTCACACTTTCACACCCCGTTTTGTCATGTACCACTGCTGCAAGATGGCAAGGAGCATAGAGGAGAGCCAGTAGATGTTCAGTCCGGAGGGGAAGTGGTAAAATAAGACGGTGAATACGATCACCATGATGTTGCCCATCATGCGTTGTTGTTTTTGTTGGTCGGTCATCGCTTTGGGATTTTTAGGGACGACGCTGCTCATTCTTTGCTGCCAGAACATGACAACGCCGAGGAGGATGGGGAGAAGATGGAACGAGTTGCCGATGAACCAAATCGATGTGCTCCAGGTGAAGAGGACATCGGGAGCTGTCAGGTTGGTGATCCATCCGGGGATGAACGAGACGCCGCGCAGCTCAAAGGTTGATTTGAGGAGGTCGAACATTCCGATCAAGAACGGCATTTGGATGAGGAGCGGGAAGCAGCCGCCTAGCGGGTTGACGCCATGTTCTTTATAGAGGGTCATCATCTCGACTTGGGCTTTTTTAGGATCTTTTTTGTACCGCTCTTGGAGGGCTGCAAGTTTGGGTGAGAGCTTTTGCATTTTCATGGTCGATTTAATCGACCAGGCGTTCAGCGGATACATCATGAGGCGAAGCGCGATGGTGAGCAGAATAATTGAAAAGCCCCACGAATGAACGACGGAGTAAAAGATCTTCATGAGAAAAAATAAGAATTTTGCAAACGGCTCTGATATAAAAGCGAACCATCCATGGAAGCTTTGCATTCCTTTGTAATTTTCTTTGTAGACGGCGTCGTTTGCTTCTAAGACAGCGGAGCCCAGCGGCCCTGCAAAGACTCTAAACATATAGGTTCCGTCTTGGTTTTTAAAAGGGTAGCGGAGGTCATAACCGGGGTAATTTGCTGCCGGAAAGCGGCTGTCTGAGGCACCGATGAGCGAGAGCCGTGTGGGAGCGGCTTTTCCGGGCACTTGGGAGGCGGTAAATCCGGCGCCCATCTCCATTTGCGGGTCGATGAGGACGGAAAAAAATCCGTTGGAGTTGGAGATCCATTCAGGGCGGACGGTGGTTAAAATATTGGTTTCTTTGGGGAGAGAGATCTGTTCGATGAATTGTTTGTTTTTCTGATCGATGACGCGGTATTTAAGTGAGGGAGAAGAGCTGCCGGAGATGAGTTCGACTTCCGGAATTCCTGTCGAGAGAGTCAGTTCCATGGGGGATGAGTCGACATGAATGGTGTATTCAAAAGTATAAGGGGTCACGCTGGGATCATCGGGGAGTTTATATGTTTTTTGAATGCGGACGCCGGCGGTTGTCCCTTCCATCACGATGAGGTTTTTTTCGAGCCGAGTTAAACGGTACGTTGTATTAGCGCTTTCAGGGTTTGTGGTGGCAGTTGCAAGGCCATAGTAGGCGGGAGCGACATCGCGTCTTAAGAGCGGATAATAGCTGCCCAACTCTCCCATATCAAAAGAGCCTTGGTAGGTTTCAAAAGGTCCTGCAGGATAGTAATTTTCTTGGGGATATTCTTTTTGAAACGCTTCGTCAACCCAAATTTTCTTTACGTGACTTTTGGGGTAATCCGAGCTTTGGAGGGGGAGATTGATTTCTGCAAGGGCTCCGTTCAACGAGGAAACCACCAGCTGCTGGTATTCATTTTCGATGACATAATAGTGTTCATCTTTTTGAGGGACAGAAGCGGGAGGGGGCGCGGCCCTAAGCGTCGTTGTTGCAACTCCTTCGGGGGCGGGTTTTGAAGGGAATACGAAGTGGTTGACCAAATAAAAAGTTGCGGTCATTAAAATTACAAAAATGATTGTTCGTCTATCCATGAACCTATCCTTAAATGATCAAATTTAGATTTTTGATGTGTTTTTTCTCAGATTTTAAAGCCGCTTCGCAGGACATACTTGAATAAGTAGGCCAAGAAGCGGCTTTAAAATATGAGGAAAAAGACGCTAAAAGCGACGATTGATCATTTAGGGATTGGTTCATATCTACCTCAAGTGGCTCAGCTTATCAATTTTCGGGCAAAAGAGCGAGAAGTTCTTGAAATTGGGGGAAGATTCGGACGCCTTCTAGCCACTCGTCTTCTTCGAGCTCTTCTTTGTGCGGAAGGTTTTTTACTGTATGGGATTTGTGAAGATAAAAAAGGGAGAGGTCATACGAGCCTTGAAGTGAGTAGAGGCAGGCAAGCGGATAGAAGACGGTTTCACTTCCCAGCTTTGCAGCTTGTATGAATTTTTGCTCTGCTTCTCGAAACCCATTTTCTTGAGCCGTTGGATCGGAAGCAAGAAGGGAGAGATGGATCCAGGCAAGGCCCCAGTCAATGAGAAGCGTTTCATTGTCTTGCTGCGCGCGCTCAGCAATCTTAAAATGGTGGATCGCTTGATAAAACTGGTCGGTGTCATCGAGCTCTTCTCCAAGGTGTGAATAGACAACTGCCATGCGATGGTGGATTTGGGGATGGTGAGGATCGAACATCAGCGTGGTGGCAAACGCTTCTAAAGCTTTTTTCTGCAGAGATGTGTCGCTATTAATCTCTCCCAGTATATCGAGCGCAATCCCAAAGTGGTAAAACCACTCCGGATGCTCAAACCGGATCGATTTATAGGTCATTAAAAGATGTTCGAAGTACAAAGCAGCCTGCTCGATGAATGCAGGATGATGGTGAACCTCGCCCAGCTCGATCATCAGAGCTGCGATTTCATAGTACAGATCGGGATCGCTTTTCATTTGAAGCGCTTTGCTATAAAAATAGAGGGCATGTTCTAAAGCTTCGACATCGTCTGTGCATTCGAACACTTTTGCATACGTTTTCCCCATCCAAATCCACGAGTGGCACTGTGTTCGATCCATGGAGATAGAGACCTGAAACTCTTCAATTGCTTGATAATAGAGGTCTAAATCTTCGTAGTATCCTGCAAAGGAGAAGAGGCATTTTCCATACTGGTGAACGATAAAAAGATCGTCATCCTCGGTTTCATCTAGAACGCGCTCGATTTTGTTTTCGGCTTCTTGGATCAGCTCAATGCGAGAGGTCCAGCACCCCAGAAGTGCGAGGGCCTCGGCCCATAAACTTTGCAAATGAGAATTTATCGGGGTTTGTGCCAGCTCACATTTTTCTAGTGCCGCACGCAGCTTGGAGTGGTCTTGTTTGAGCTGAGCGGAATCGATCATGAAAGCAATTCTTTCGAGCCAGATTTCATGCTGCTCCGGTTTGAGCTGCAAGTAGGCGGCAAAGCAATCGCAGGCTTGGGTGTAATGGTTGTTGTCTAGAGAAAAAAAGTAAAGTTTTTGCAGGTTCCTTGCAAGGCCCAGCCACCCTTCGTCGTTTGAAAGGAAAAGAGTAACGGCTTGTTTATAGCTGGCAAGCGCTTTAAGGATGGGATGGGTATCCGGTATTTTTTCTGAAAGCTGGCCGGCTGTTTTTCCATAAGCGTTCCAAAATTCGTAGGGCAGCGCTTCTCCAATTCCGGCGCTTTTTTCAAAAAATGCCAGCGACTTATAGTAGTCCTCAAGCTCTCCTGAGATCTTTCCAAGCCTGTGATAGATGAGAGCTGCATCCCAGTAGATTTCAGCGGCATGCTCTTTTTTAGTCAGCTGCGCAGCTTTCTCCATCTTGCTTTTTGCCTTCTCGAGATCTCGTGTTTTTCCTGTCAGGGTAGAAAGAAGTGCAAAAGAAAGACCCCAAGCATGCCAAGCCTGGTAATGTAAAGGATCTAGGGTTACTGCCTGCTCAAACTGGCGCGCTGCTTTTCGAACTGTTGCTACGCAACTATGCTCTGATCCCTCTTCAAAAAGGGCTAATCCCTCCCGGTAAAAAAGATCGGGAGATTGAAGCTGCAGCCCTACTGTTTGCTGCGGAGCTGCGGGCTCTTTGTGCAAAGGAGCTGCAGACGGCTCCAATCTATCACTGGAGAAATCATAGAGGCGCGGCGAGTGAGTACTGTTTAGAACCATGATGAGGGATTATAGGCGAGCTCGGAGATTTCTTACAATTCAGCTGGAAATTTTAATTGCAACGAGCTCTTGATCAATTGTTTAAGGAAATCGAATCGCTTCTAGGAAGATCACATTAAACATTTCTTGGGAGAAAAGTTGGGCGTTGTCGCTCTCTAAAAAAGCCTGAATATTTTTGAGATAGGTCTCATAGGTTTCTTGATCCATCGAGCGGATACGGTTTAAGACGTCTTCAAAGCTTGCAAACTCTCTTCTATCGATAAAACATTCTTTGGGGATGTAGTCTGTGATGTTGCTCGCCCCCCAGTAGATCGGGATTGTGCCGGCAGCAAAGCAGTCAAAGATTTTTTCGGTAATATATCCTTTGACATCGTGCATATTTTCATAGCAGACAGAAAACCTGTAGTTTTTAAGGGTTTCATATTTATCGGCTGTAGAGCCTTTACAGTGGCGGAAATTCTCTTTTTCCCAGCCGGTTCCAAAAAACTCAAATTCTCCTTCAGGTTTATTTTGGAAATATTCGATGACAGAGCGTCTTTGGGTATAGAGTTCTTTTTTATGCTTACTTTTTTTATTACCTGAAATTTGAGTTAAGAGTTTTCTTTCGGCAAAAGAGGGGAGGTGATCCCGCATTTTTTGAAGCACGGGGTAGTAAAATTTGAAATACTTCTTATTGTCAACGAGGTCGTCATTCCAGGTGTAGATTCTTTTGAATTTAGAATTGAACCGATTTGTGTAGAGATTTTTTTGAACGACGGGAGGCTCCCACATGAACAAAACGGCTTTTTTCTGAGGAAATTTAGAGAGCTGTTTATCTTTTAAAAAATGGGGCTTGTTCCAGACGACAACGTAGCTGAGTTCATTGGAGTCTTTGTCATTTGTAAGATCGGTCACTTTTAAAGTGGTGTGTTTAAGCTTTAAAGTATCGCGCACAATCTTTAACGAGCCATTTTCAATAAAACTTTGATCATTGGGGTCTTGCGAGGTGTCTTGCACGAGATGGACGTGTTTAACTCTTTCACGATAGAGAGCCGGCAGCATCGCGGGCAGCAGCAGAAGAGGTAGAAAAAACTTCAGATACGACATGAAGAGAATTATGAACGATTGGGGGTTATTGGGCAATATTCTCTGACGGCATCCTTGTTTTTATCTTCGCTGGTGTGCTCCCCGTTTAAACAGGACCATCACGAGCCAGTAGTTAAAACCCATAAATTTGCCTCCTATTGTTGAGGGAGAAAGAGGGTATCAAACTAAGAATTTTTCTACATTATCGAAAGAGGTTCATGAGCTTAAAAAGTGGTCCAAATTTTTCAGACTATTATACAACTATTTGGGTCTTTGCTTCGCTTATGTGCCACGATGTATCTTGTGCAACAGCCTAGTCCAGTAAGGCAAGCGATACTTCCTGATATACCCGTACCTAAGGCATATCCTAGGATTCCAGAAGGGTTGCAGCAGGCGGCTATCATCAAACCCGAACCTGCCATTTGGCAACAAGCAACTTGGACTACTTTAAACATTGTCCGGTTATAATCATCAACTGCGGCAGCGCTGCCCATGTTTACTGATCTATGCCCAATCTCTGGGGCCGACCGACCAATATTTGCATCATAACGCGAATGACCAGTATTATATCCCATTAATGCAGATGTGGAGCCACTGGGATTAAAATTGGAATCATCTGGACAAAAGCAGGCCTTGTACCATGTGTATAAGCAGTCTGTTAGTGCTGACATAAATTCTCCTTAAATCAGTGATTTGTTTAATTTTCTAGCACAAAAGCGGACCAATCATAGAAGACAAGAAATTTGTTGTATAGGAAAGAAATCAATAGAATACGTTCATATATAAAACAAGATCTTGTCGAGGCACGAAATAACTTTTCAGAGGCTATTGGACAGGGCATCGTTGCATAGGGGTTTCAATCGATAAAATCAATGTACTAATGTCGAAGATAGATTTGAGCAAGACTTAAGAAATAACGATATCCCTATCTTCTATTATAATGCTGCACGCCGTGAAATTCATTATGAGATCTTCAGAATCGGTCACGGCTTTCGGTAGATGCCATCTCTTTCAGTTGAGCTGACTTGGAGCTTTTAGAGCTTTTCTCTGGATCTTGAGACCCGTTTCTTCGGGGAGGAGGAAAGCGCGGATGGGGATTTTGAATTTCGGCAGAACCTCTAAGAGCTTGGATTGGATGAGCGGGAGAAGAGAGGGGTCTTTTAAGAAGACGGCAGGGCGCGCTCCAAACTCTTCATCTTTGAGGGGGACGACGATGGCTTCTTCCAGATTACAGTAGGTGCGGATCGCAGCTTCTATTTCTTCAGGTTGGATATTTTCTCCGCCGGAGATGAAGAGGTTGTCTTTGCGTCCAACGATTTCAAAGCGGCTGTGATTCCACTGCCCTAAATCCCCCGTTTCAAACCAACCCTCGGCGTTGAGCGGCAAATGGACGGTATCTTCTTGCCGGTAGCCTTGGAATAAAACTTCGCCGCGCACCCAGATTTCTCCATCGGAGGAGAGCTTCATTTCAGCATGGGGGTTAAGAGCGTGGTCGGTGACGATGTGGGAGCTCATTTCGGTCATGCCGTAGGTGGGAAGGACATTCCAACGAGTCTGGAGAGAAGGAAGAGGAGCACCGCCTAGCATTAGAACTTGGAGGCGGGGCAATTCTGTTTTATCTTGTAAAATTCGGTAGAGTTGCGTGGGGACAAGTGAGAGGTGGGTGGCTCTTTCTAAATTTTTAGAGAGGAGAACTTTGGATTTAGAGAGGTAAGAACGGAATAAGATGCCAAGTCCTCCGACATGATATAAAGGAATCGTCAGCCCCCAGCAGCTTGTTTTCTCGAGGGGGATTTGAGGAAACAATCCTTGTGCGCTTTTCACATGGTTCTTGAGGGTATGGCAGGCGGTTTTAGGATTGCCGGACGAGCCGGAGGTTTGGAGATAGGTGGCTAGACGATCGAGGTTCCAGTGAGTCTGCGATGGAGCGCGCGGCAAGGGCATCTCGGGTGTGAAAAGGGGAAAGGGAGGGGAAGGATTTTTAGGGCTGAGCGGGAAGGCAATCTTGCCGCGCTTCCAGCAGGCAAATAAGGTCAAAATGGTTAAAGGCGATAGGGGCGCGAGGAACGGAACTTCCAGGGAAGGAAAGGAGACGATTTGCTCGCACATTCCTTCGACATACGCTTCAAAAGCGGGGTAATCCCATTCAAATTCATCCGTAACTAACATAGAGTCCAATGCGTTGGAAAGTGAAGTTTTCCGTCTTTTAAAACTGCGGGGTTTTGCACTAGATCGTGCTCCAAGTGGGAGATCGTTCCAATGCCTAAAACATGAAGAGGGATTTGATGGGTTTGGAGGAGGGCTGCGATTTGATGAAGTCCGATGCTGCTCTCAAAAGAGCTGCTTAAAATGAGAGGCTGCCCTTGAGGCGGAAGGCCCCGAACCATCGGTTTCCAAATGGCGGGCGGGTCTTTTGCATCTTGCGCCTCTATAAAGCCGGGAACTGTACAGCCCGGATCTTCTAAAAATTCGATATGTTCGGGGGAAAGCTGGGCGCATAATTGGTGGACTTTTTCCGGCTCCCATCGGTGGTTGAAATCAAGGCGGAGTTTACAGGGGATTGCTCGGATGACAGCTAAGGCGTCATCAACGGTCCAATGGCCGACTTTCAGTTTGGCGATAGTGCAGCCGTGCGGTGTATGTGCCATTTTTAAGACTTCATCGGGAGTTCCATGGAGAAAAAGCGCGCAAGGAGCAGATAGCACTTGAGGAGCGATCAATCCGTAAAGCCCGAACTCCACGGAAGGAAAAAGAGGGCCTCTCCATCCTTTTTTAACAGCCTGAAGCTGCTCGAATGCATCTTCATAGGTCTCGCAGCTCCTGCCGGGAAGGGGAGAGACTTCGCTTAATCGTTCTTCTTGTTCCAGCAAAAAACCTTTTTTTGCAGGGAAGCCTTTGAGGTTGAGCTCAAAAGGGCGGATTTCAAACTGCATGGGCAAGCAGGCCAAAAGCTAAGAGTGCGGCCGTGAGCAGTCCGACTTGCGCTGTTTGAGCAAGCGCGGCATTCAGCTCGCTGACGTGTGTGTGGCGCCAAACGGTTTTGAGGGGGATGCTCGCGGGGATGAGCGCAAAAGCAGAGAGCCAGTAGCCCATGGTCAGAGGAACGAGGCAGCCCAGAGCGATGAGAGCGGTGTATTCAACTTGTGTGAACTTTTTTCCGAAGCGGACGGCGAGAGTTTTTTTGTTTGTTTTTTTGTCCTCACTGATATCTCGGAGGTTAGCCGTGGCCAACGCAGCGGTTGCAAGAAACCCGGGAGTTAAGCCTAAGAGGACGGCCTCCCATGAGAAGGTCAGCGTTTGTAAATAGGCTGCGCCAGCCGTTGAAATAGGCCCGAAAAATAATAAGACAAAAACTTCCCCTAAGCCTAAATAGGCCAGCGGTTTGGGGCCGCCGGTGTAGAGGATGCCACAAGCAATGGAAAGGGTTGTGAGGAGGGTAAAGACGGGCCCGCCGCGTGCAGAAAGATAGATGCTCATGAGCGCAACGGCTGAAAAGGTGAGGAACGTGGCAAGCTTCATTTGTGAAAGGGAAATCAGGCCTGCGTGCGTTAGGCGGCGAGGCCCTTTTCGCTCAGCGGTATCTGCTCCTTTGAGAAAATCGTAGTAATCGTTTGCAAAGTTGGCGCCTATTTGAATGAGAAGGGCGGTCAGGAGTGTCATCAGGCAGGCAAGAAGGGAGAACGCTCCTTGTTGTGCTGCAAAAGAGGCGCCGATAAGCACCGGCATGATGGAAAGAACGAGCGTTTTAGGGCGTGCGGCTTCAAGCCAAAGGAGAGCTGGTTTCATGGATTCCTCTTGAATTTTTTAAAGTTGGGTTTTCTTTTTTGAGTGAAGGCGTTGCGCCCCTCTTGACCTTCTTCGGTCATATAAAAAAGCATCGTTGCGTTGCCTGCGAGTTCTTGAAGGCCTGTTTGTCCGTCGCAGTCGGCGTTGAGCGCTGATTTAAGGCACCGAAGAGCCATGGGAGAAAGCTCTAGCATTTCTTGGCACCAAGAAATCGTGGTTGTTTCAAGTTCTTCATAGGGGACAACGGTGTTGACAAGGCCCATAGCAAGCGCTTCTTGTGCTGAATATTTCCGGCATAAAAACCAGATCTCGCGCGCTTTTTTTTGTCCGACGATTCTTGCAAGAAAGCTCGATCCAAAACCTCCATCGAACGAGCCAACGCGGGGGCCGACTTGTCCGAATACAGCGTTATCAGCTGCAATGGTCAGATCGCACACGACGTGGAGCACGTGGCCGCCTCCGATGGCATAGCCTGCGACCATGGCTACAACGGGCTTTGGGCAGGTTCGGATTTGTCTTTGAAATTCAAGAACGTTGAGGTGTTCGGTTCCGTGTCCGTCTTTATAGCCGGCATCGCCGCGCACTTTCTGATCGCCTCCTGCGCAAAACGCCTCTTTGCCCTCGCCTGTAATGACAATCACTCCAATGGAGGGATCCATCCGCGCGTCATCAAAAGCGTGCATCATCTCTTTGATGGTTAGCGGCCGGAACGCATTGCGAACCTCGGGGCGATTGATGGTGATTTTTGCAATCCCGGCCATCTTATGATAGAAGATATCCGTATAGGTTCCACAGGATGTCCATGTGTTTATTATAGTGCTCATCTAAGGATTCCTCCGAAGTGCTCGATCATCTCACGCATTTTTTGATCGATGGCTTCATGGTCTAAAACATTTTGATCTCGGTGGGTCGTAAACTCGATAAAGGCTGTTTTTTCCTCTCGCAACGCTCGGTGCAGCTCTTCAAAATTTGAAAGGGATGTATACGGAATGTGGAACATTTCTGCAGCTTTAGCAAATGTCCAGTCATGGGCGCCTGCAAAATACTTCTCGAAGATATCGGTTTGCTCATTGAGCGGGAGAAAAGAAAAAATGCCGCCGCCGCCGTTATTGATCACGATAAAAATAATAGGTACGCTGCAGTGGCGCACAGCTGCCAACGAATTGAGGTCGTGCAGAGCTGCCAGGTCGCCTAAAACTGCAACAAGCGGTCTTTTGGCTCCTTCTGCTAGGCCGATCGCCGCTGCGATATTGCCGTCGATTCCAGATAGCCCCCGCTGGCCGAAAATCGGGCCTCTATGGAGTTTAGGAAAAAAGAGGCGGTCGGCATCGCGAACAGGCATGCTATTAGAGAAGTAAATCGCAAAGTGGGAAGGGAGATGGTGGTGTAAATACCGGATGAGCCCCGGCTCAGAGTAGGGAGAAATCGCCTCATCCAAATGACCTTCGATCAAGTGGCTGAGCGCTTTCCACTCAGAATGCCATGACACTTGAGAATGTAAGAGGGGAGTGAGCTGCTCGCAAAAGAGGAAAGGATCTGTTACGATCCGGTGGGTTGCTTTATGAAACGGATCGTGGCGATAGGGGTGGTCTGCAACCATCAAATAGGTCGAGGGCTTTACACTTTTTAGCCATGTGAGAAGCGGTTTAGAAATCAGTCGATCTCCAAAATGGATAATGCAATCAGGATCAAGATCGGGAACCGCTTTTAAAAGATCGATATAATAGGGGATTAAGCTGGGATGCGAAGCGTCCGAGCGAAGCCCTGACATGAGATCGGGAAGAACAGGCCAGCTTAGTTTTTCGGCGAGCTCAAAAATAGCGCTGCTGCGTTTGGAAGAAGGCATCGCTCCTGCAACGATGACTCCTTTTTTAAAACCGGAGAGTTTCTCAGTCCACTTTTTTAAGCTAGAATTTGCGATTACTGCATGGGAAGGCTCGTACTGTGTAGAAGGCGGGGCGTGATGTTGGCTGCCGGAGAAAAAAGGCTCCCGAAATTGGCAGTTCAAGTGAACGGGGCCGGCAGGGGACCGGGTTGCAGAAAATACAGCATGAGCAATCGTCGATCCAAGCCATTCATCGGAGAGCTGCGGCTCGGCGGCCGGGATTTCGGCACGCCACCGGACATAATTGCCAAAAAAATTTACTTGATCGCAGGTTTGGTTTGCCATGCAGTCTTGCAGTTCTGCGGGCCTATCGGCCGTAAGCACGATCAGTGGAACGTGATCATGGGAGGCTTCCATCACGGCAGGAAAAATATTTCCGACAGCGCTCCCCGAGGTGGTCAGCACAGCAACGGGTGATTTAGAAGCCTTCGCGTATCCATAGGCATGGAAGGCCATCCCCCGCTCATCAAAATGGACGAACTTTTCAAGACGGGGCTCGCGGGCAGCAGCTGCTGCTAAAACTGAGGATCTAGAGCCCAGAGATAAGCAAATCCTGCGCACCCCATGATTTACTAAATGGGTGATGATTTGGGCCGCAAAGCGATCATTCATTACACCACCTCAAGATATGTGCAATTTTTCTATCGAGCTCTTCCCACTCTTTTGCCGGATCTGATCCTTTGACTATGCCTGCACCGGAAAAAAGGTGGAGCTTATTTTTACAGACGAGCATCGAGCGGATGGCAACTGCAAGGTTCGTCTCTTTGTCTGAGACAAGCCCAATCGGGGCACCGT
Organism: Rhabdochlamydiaceae bacterium; assembly: GCA_041487155.1. GTDB lineage: Bacteria > Chlamydiota > Chlamydiia > Chlamydiales > Rhabdochlamydiaceae > PALSA-1444. The sequence continues at coordinate 7,538 of JBGPMV010000003.1, read as the reverse complement.
ACCAGCCTCGATCAAAAGGTTCAACGGAGCGAAGATATTCCATCGTGCATTCTCGTGGAAAACCGCCGAGCGCCGGTGTGGGATGGAGTTGAGCAATAAGCATTTTGTCGGAGATTTTTGTTTTAAGCATTCCATCGAGTTTTTGATACAAATGTCTTAAGTTGCCAAAAGGGCGCTCTTCCGGGGATCCGTAGGTGAGATCCTGGCAGCAGGTCTCAAGCTGATTTTTTAAAAACGTGCGGACAGCATTCACTTCTTCAAATTCTTTAGGGCTCCAGTTTTCGGAGGTGCTGATGGTTCCTGCCAATGCTTCCGTTACAATTCTGCGGCCTTCGCGTGAGAAAAGTTTTTCCGGGCTTGCGCCTAAAAAAGCGGTTTCAGAATCCAGCTGCACCATGAATAAGGAGGTTTGATTTCCAAAAGACATGAGCCCTTTTAAGAGTTCTAAAGGATTAATAGGGGCATCAAAGGTGAGTGTTGTTTGCCTTGCAAGAACCACTTTTCTAAACTCGGCTTTCTCTATTTTTTGACAAACGTCTTGCACTAAGCTCCACCATTTTTCAAATGTTGGGGTATCTTTCCGGTCCAAACACTGTGGAAGGATCGGAGGGACGCTGCTTTCCATCCAATCTGCAGCGATGATTTGTTCCGGAGAAAAGCTCCAGTTTTCAGGAAAGGAACTCCAAATGCCCTCGCATCCATTTTCATGAAACGATTGGGCTTTAAAAGTAAAAGGGGATGTGGAACTTTGTCCATATCCGATGTAGGCTTTGTCTTTTCCTCTCCCCTTCCAATAAAAGCGGGGGAATACATTTGAATTTTCAAGAAATAGGATCAAACTATGCATCGTTTTTCTCCAATGTAAAGAGACACGATTCCTAAAGTCAGCGGCTTGACGGTTACACTCTCAAAACCGGCTTGTTTCAAAATGGTGCATAAAGCTTCACCCTGAGGAAATGTTTCGATGGTATTTGAAAGGTACGTGTAAGCCTCCTTGTTTTTCGAAAGCCATTTCCCAACATACGGAACGACCCGATTTAAGTAAAATCGGTGCAAAAACCGCATTAACTTATTCTGAGGGTGTGAAAATTCTAAGATAATAAGACGCCCCTCAGGGGCCAGCGCGCGATATATTTCTTGGAGGCTTTGAGAGAGGTTTTCAACGTTTCTAATGCCAAAAGAGATGGTAACGGCATCGAACATCTGATCGGGATATGGAATCTTCTCCGCAGGTGCGCAAGCAAGATGCGTGCAATAAGAATAACGCTTCAGTTTTTTAGAGGCTAGAGCCAGCATCTCGCCTGCCGGATCGATGCCGACAGCATCATAAATAGAGGGGCAGTTTTTGATAAGAGAGATGAGTTGATCGCCGGTCCCCGTTGCGCAATCTAAAAGCTTGATTCTTTGTTTTAAGGGGAGATGTTTACAAACGGCCTTTCTCCAATACCGGTCAAGACCCAATGATAAAACTGCATTGATGAAATCATACCTTCCAGAAATGGTATTAAACATCTGAGGCACTTGCATGACCTTAGACTATTGCATAAAGAATCTTTAAAGGGGAGATCAAATTTTCAGTTTGAGCTTTTCGGGCTGCAAAAAACTTTTTTCTTCATTTAGAGATTGTCGAACAATTGTAGAAAAAAGCACTTTCCTTATTCAGAAGTACCAAATAAGTCATTCATAGTGAGTTCTACGTCAACCAGACCCGCTCCCGCTCCTTGGACTCCATAGGTTGTAATAAGGGTTAGGAAGATGCTTTTTTTAGAGTTCGTTTTCTCGATGAAGACATTCTTTTTGGTTCTGAGTTGTGATGCATAATTTTTGTCGATGACATATCCCTCATTCGTGTATTTGATTTCGCATAGGTTGATGCAGTTGTCTGTTCGATCAATGACCAGATCTATTTGCGCTCCTTTCTCACCACTGCCCTTGGGAGATCTATATGACCATTCAGATTCAGTTGTAGTAACGCCGGCAATGCCAAGCGCTTTTTTAATTTTTCGAATATGTTTCATGCATAGACTTTCAAATGCATATCCTGCCCAAGCTCGTCCGGCAGAAGTATTTCCCATCTTGATCCAAAAATCTTCATCGACACCACTTAAATCAACGCTTTTTGCTTGAGTAATCCATTTTAAATAGAAAAGCGAGTATTCATCGATGAGTCTATATCGTAGATCGTATTTATCCTTGCCAAAGCTGGAGATGGAAACAATAAAACCCGACTCTTCCAGCTCAGTAAGAATGTTGGTAATCCCACCACCGGATGAAATTCCTGTTGCTGCGCAGATTTCTTTTTTTGTAAATCCCCCTGCACGCTCTGCAAGCACCTTCACTATACTCATGTGATGAGTATAATTCTCAAATAAGGATGAATAGAGCTCATCAAACTCTTTAAAAAGCGGTCCATCAAAACAGAGTTGATTGACCACTTGCAATGAAGATTTCCCTTTTTCAACAAAGGTAAGATATTTCGCGACACCACCAATTGCCATATACACATCGATGAGCTGTTTACGCTCCATCGTAATACCTCGAAAAAGGAGGAAATTTTCAGTTTCTTTCAGATCAAAGGGTAGAAGCCTGATTTGTGCCGTCAACCTGCCGTGGAGTCCGCCTTTATTGCGAATGATTTTCTTAATCATCCACGATGCTGCAGAGCCGCAGAGAATCAGGATGATCCGATTGTCATCCGACATGTACCTGTTCCAAAAATGTTCAAGCGCCTTAAGTAAGTTTGAACGGCGTGTTACAAGCCAGGGCAGTTCGTCAAAAAAGAGAACAATCCGTTCTTTTCCGGGAATTCTTTCAATTGCGGCTCTCAGTTTATCAAAGGCTTTAAACCAATTTGCCGGTTTTGTAGAGGAGTTAAAGACGCGTAAAAACTCAACACTAAAACTATTGAGCTGTTGCTTGTAGGTCCCTTCTTTGATCCCCGTAAGCTCAAAATAAAGCCCTTTAGTCTTAAAAAACTGTCGAATCAAGAATGTTTTACCAATGCGTCTTCTCCCATAAATTGCTAGCAACTCAGGCTGACCTGACTCGTAAGCTTTTTCTAGAACCTTGAGTTCACGCTTTCGAGCGAAGATATTGTCCATAAATGACCTCTTTTCGCTAAAAATAACTTATATCCCGCGAAATTGCAATAAAAAAACCATAATTTCGCGAGATATAGCCTATATGTTGCGAAATTGCCTGTTTTTAACCATAATTTAGCAGCATATAGCCTATATCTCGCTAAATTATGGCTAAAAACAGCTAATTTCGCAAGATATAGCTTATCCCCCTATTCTTAAGAAGTCAGTTTCAAGAAACGGGCTCAGGTTTTGATTTGCGGTCAACGAGAAGGCCGAGCTTTAAAGTGGAGAAGACGCAGCTGGCGCCGATGGCAAGCGCAATCCATCCTGCGATAAAGGCGCTAGCCAGCACGCCGCCGCAGACTTGAATCAGCAAGATGCTCATGAGAGAAGCCCCGCCTCTACCCATTCTTGAACACATACCATCGATCACGAGTTTTCCCTGCATTTTTTCAAGAGAGGGGAGTAAGAGGAATGAAATTTCTTTCGAGGTGTCGAAGAGAGTGTATTTTGCGGCTCTGACTACGCAGAAGAAAATCGTGCCAAGAAGAACCAGCAGCTCCAAATGCATACTACTAGAAGGGGTCCAGAGCATTAAGAAAAAAGCCCCTTCAGTGATCAGGAGGCAGACAGGTGTCACAAGTGATGCGACAACCCAGCGGCATTTTTTTAGCAGCAGAGGGGTGATCACCAGCGCGCTGATCGCTGTCAAGAGCCCGCTCCAAAACGCGAGCTTTCCATTATAATCGCAATAGAGCCTTGGATCGGGGTACTTTTGTTTGAGAACATCTAGGAAGATGACTTCACCAAGGGTGTAGGCGACATAATCTGCAATGGTAATCCAGGCGAGTAAAAGCAAGTAGCGCGATTTTAAGCAGAGGCGGACGCTATCCCATAGAGAAAGGGCGTCCTCTTCTTTTTTCTCTTCCTTTTTGGGGCCTGCAAACTGCGTCCAAAGCCGGGTATAAAGCCAAGCAGTGATTACTCCTAAGATAGCAAGAGACGACATCATCAGAGTGAGCGAATGGGACCAGGAGCCTCCGGAAATAGAATCCGAGGTGCAAAACGTAATAAGAGGGCCCGATAGCATCGTGCCCATGCTGCCTCCCAGCATCAGAGGAGCGTAGAGTCGTTTGGCATCGCCGATAGGGATATATTGGTTGACAAGCCCCCAAAAAAGGACGGTCAGAAGCGCGATTTTCCAAAGCTCTGCCATCACGAAAAACAGCATCGAAAACCCTTGTGGGAGCAAAACAGAAAACCAGTCATGCCCCGGCAGCCACGTCCATCCCGCTAGTGTCTCTTTCCAAAGATGAAGCGAAGGATAAATTCCGACGGCAAAAAACAGAAAAAATCCTGAAAAGACCGCAAGAGTAATGAGAAAAACTTTGTGGATGGAGAACCGATTGAGAAGCCTTGTCAGCAAGAAGACCATGAGTACGGCTCCCGGCATCGTGCCGCACAGCTCAAAGATGGGAATCGAGCTGGCTCCATGCCCTAAATCGACAACCGCTAAGGCGTTTCTAGCGCTGCGTAAGAGGCAATAATTAACATTTAAAAGACAAACGATAGAAAACATGAGAGAGAAAAGAACCAAAAACCGCCGATTGGTTACTAACTCTTTGAGCATTATTTTTTCTCAGATCGTTTCCGTTCATTTTCTTTCATGAGTCTTTTTCGCAGTCTAACATTTTTAGGGGTGATCTCAACGAATTCGTCTTCATTAATGAAGTCGATCGCAGTCTCCAGCGTGAATTTGCGAGGCGGCGTTAAGATGATGTTTTCATCGCTGCCCGCAGCTCGGACGTTTGTCAGCTGTTTTTCTTTTGTAACATTGACGATCATATCGCTATCGCGGCTATTTTCACCGACGATCATCCCTTCATAAACTTCATCGCCCGGCGTCACAAAAAGAGATCCCCGGTCTTGCAGAGCAAATGAAGCGTAGCCGGTCGTTCTTCCTTGGTTTCCTGAAACCAAGACACCTTTTTGGCGGCCGACGATCTCGCCTTTCCATGGAGCGTAATTTTCAAAGACCGACGTTAAAATACCGAGCCCTCGCGTCGTGGTTAAAAACTCGCCGCGATAGCCCATGAGGCCCCTTGTCGGAATATAAAATTGGAGCGTCGTAATGCCGTGTTCATTCGTTTCTAAAAAGCGCATTTCGCCCCGCCGTCTAGAGAGCTCTTCGATGATCGACCCCGAATATTCTTGGGGGATTTCGATGTGGACATTTTCCATCGGCTCGCTTTTCACGCCCTCGATCTGTTTAAGAATGACACGCGGTTTTGAAATCACAAATTCATAACCTTCGCGCCGCATCGCTTCCATCAAAACAGCCAGGTGAAGCTCGCCTCTTCCGCTCACTTCAATCGCCTCTTCGCGGCTCATGTCGATTTTAAGAGAGATATTCGCCCGTTTTTCTTGCATCAAGCGGTCTTTGATTTTATTCATCGTCACGTTCTTACCATCGCGGCCGACGAAAGGTCCATTATTGACCATGACCTCAACGGTCAGCGTCGGTTCTGCCAAGAAGATCGGAGGGAGTTGAATAATTTGAGTAGGGGAGCAGACCGTATCGCCAATGGTCACATCAGGAATGCCGGCTAGACTAATAATATCGCCAACGCCTGCCTCATCCATTTCGACTTTTTTCAGCCCGAGATACCCTTCAATCCGGACAATCTTATGCTGTGTCGGATGTCCGTCTTTGTTAACTCTGGCGACCATGTCGCCCTTCTTGATTTTTCCCTCTAAAATACGTCCGCAGGCTTGCCGGCCGACATAATCATCATAGGTTAGCGTCGTCGCTTGCATCAAAAACGGGAGCTCTAAATTTCCCGGAGGGGCCGGCACAAAACTTACGATCAATTCAAATAAAGGCTGTAAGTCGACATGAGGATCGCTGAGGTTTTTCATCGCAAAACCTTGCAGACCCGATGCATAAATAATGGGGAAGTCCAGCTGCGCATCGGTCGCGCCCAGTTCCACAAAAAGATCAAATGTTAAGTTGAGCGCCCGGTCAGGGTTTGCGTGGGGGCGATCGATCTTATTCAACACCACAATCGGGCGGATGCCCATCTTAAGGGCTTGAGAGAGCACAAAACGGGTCTGCGGCATCGGCCCTTCTTGAGCATCGACGATCAAAAGAACGGAGTTCACAAGGCCGAGCACCCGCTCCACCTCGCCAGAAAAGTCGGCATGGCCCGGAGTATCAATAATATTTATTTTATAATCTTTGTAGAAAACACTCGTATGTTTAGCAAAAATCGTAATGCCGCGCTCTTGTTCCTGGTCGTAGCTGTCCATCACGCGCTCAGGGACCTTCTCATTCTCTCTAAAGACGTTGGATTGTTTAAGCATTTGATCCAAGAGGGTCGTTTTTCCATGGTCAATGTGGGCAATGATGGCGATGTTGCGGATTTTTTCAGGTTTAAAAAAAGTAGGCTGTGACATGTTCTCTTTGGCTTATTTAAAAGGTTAGATTAGCAATCTACCAGAACAGAAACAAAAATAATAGTGGGAAAATTTCTGAGCCTTATTCTCTCTGTGACCTTTGCGACTCTATAGGAGAGAAACAAGCATGTTCCTTCAATTATAGAATAATACCTGGGTTGAATTGCTTTAACTCTAAAAGGTAGCCGTTATAGCCACTCTTACAATAGGCTTCGTATGATTTCTCAATCTTAACAGTATCATCATCCTTATAATAAAGTTTGATGTTCTTTTCATATTCTTCGAAAGAAATCAAATGCTTTTGCTTATATTCTTCAAATGTTAGCTGTTTCTGTTGGGATTCTGATGGCATATCTGTTATTTCAATATATCTTCTTTTCCATTTATTTGATAAAACATGAGAAGGTTCATTCTCATTAAAGGGAGTTGGCGAAGGCTTATTGAATGATGAAAACGATGCTGCACTCAATCGAGCAATACGTAAGCTAGAATTTGAAAGTCCTCCCCGAACAGAACATTGGGCTGGAAGTAGACTACCAAATCGTTGAAATCCTCTTATGGCCATATATCCTCCTTAATTGTTAATACCGACAGTCTACCACATATTAAAATTATAGACATTAAATAAAGTGGCTCTACAGCCAGGGAAATTGACAGATGCAATGAAATACGCATTGATCATTTTGAATTAGTAATTATTTAGTGTTGATGTTATAATTTCGACATCTTAAACTATCGAGGAGATAAAAATGACTGTTAAGTTTTTTCCAAAAAACATATTGCCATATCCTCTACTCCAGACATATCTGCCTCAACTCACTAAAAGATTTTCCACCATAGACAAACATGTTTGTACGTGTGTTATTACACAAGAAAAAATTGAAAAATGTTTGAAGGATCGAAAGATTGACGCTTTTAGATTGCAAATGAGAGGCTGTCATATTTCGCAAAGTTTCCAAAAAAAGTGGGATTGGTATCAGATAGAGGCAAGAAAAGAGCCAG
>JBGPMV010000002.1:0-35326 GCA_041487155.1 Rhabdochlamydiaceae bacterium | reverse complement strand
TCCAAAATTATGAATGTGCGGAGAGGTAAAAAGCCCGACTCGGTAACCTGCCGACTCCAGCGTTTTAGCGATTTTTGTGGTGACAGAGCCTTTTCCATTGGTTCCGGCTACATGGATGGTTGGATAACTGAGCTCAGGATGGCCCAAGCTTTCCATAATGGAATCGAGTCTGACGAGCTCTTTGGGAATTTGCCTCTTGTATTTGGAATAAAGTTCCTCAAGAAGGGTTTCAATCGTCATAGAGTTCTCTCAAAAATACGTTCAAATGTAGCCCGATCAACCCCTTGGCAGCCGAGTGGAAGGTCCGGCTTTACAGATCCATGAAAATCAGAGCCTCCGCTGATCAGCCACTGTTTGTCCATCGCGATTTGAGTCCACGGTTTATCGGTCTTAATTTTGCCATAGCGGCACTCAATTCCATCAAAAGGTTTTTGAAGCAACTGATCGATAGGAAAAGAAGAGATCAGTAGATGAGGATGGGCGATAAAAGCTTTTCCTCCTGCTTTATGAATTGCATCGATCGTTGCATCGACACTCAAACTCTCTCCGCGCACATAGCAGCTCTTCCCCTCTCCTAAATACCGATTGAACGCCTCTTTGATCGATTTGACATACCCCTTTTCAACCATCACCTGGGCGATGTGGGGGCGTCCTACAGAATCTCCATGGACCTTGATATCTTCTAAATCGATATTAATTTGCTTGGAGCGGAGCATTTCTATCATCGCTAAATTCCGATGCAGCCGTCGGTTTTTATGTTTAAGGCAGAGCTCTTGGATGAAAGAGGAGCTCAAATCAAAATCATACCCTAACAAATGGACATCATGCCCTTCAAAAACGCAGGAAAATTCAATCCCGGCACCTAATCGAATGCCGATTTCATGGGCGATGGGAAGAGCTTGTGCATACGCAGCTGTTGTATCGTGATCGGTGATAGAAAGGCCCAAAAGGCCGCATTTTTTGGCATGCCGCACGAGCTCTTCCGGGGAAAACGACCCATCAGAAGCTTGGCTGTGAGTATGAATGTCAGCCCACGGAGTATTGTTTTGCATGCGATCTCAAGTATACGGAATGATCCGAATTTCCATCTCGAGAAATTGTCCGGTTTTTTCTAGAACTGTCTTTTGGACGTGTTTTGCAAGCGACAGAACGTCTTGTACTTTTGCAGATCCTTTGTTCACGATGAAATTGGCATGCATCGTAGAAACCTCAGCCCCGCCGATGGAAAAGCCTTTGAGGCCGCACTCCTGAATCAGCCTCCCTGCAGAAACGTTTGGACTATTCCGAAAAACGCACCCTGCCGATGGATCTGAATACGGCTGGGTTTTTGTGCGGTAATCAATCAAGGTCAGCTGTTTTTTCCGAGCCTCCGAAGAAGCTTTCAGTTGAAATCGCGCCGCAGCTATTGCTCCCCTCCTCTCATGAAAAGCAGTATGGCGATAACCCCACTTAATCTCGCTTTTAGGAAGAACGTCCACATTCCCTTGCTCATTGACATAGGTGACATCAACTAGGGTCTCAAAAGTCTCAGATCCATTAGCTCCTGCATTCATGAAGACAGCGCCTCCGACGGTACCGGGAATTCCTGAGGCGAACTCAAGCCCCTCCCAACCCTTCCGCGCAGTTTGTGAGCCCAGAAGAGAAAAGCTGTATCCTGCTCCCACATGAAATAGCCCCTCTTTTTCTTCGATAAAATGAATCTTATTCAAGATGATTACTCCATCAAAACCGTCATCGCTGAAAAGAGAGTTGGAGCCTTTGCCTAGAATAAGGTAGCGGAGTTTTTTTTCATGGCAAGATCGAATCGCCTCTTGCATCTCGGAAATCGTTGTAACTTGGGTAAAATATTTGGCCGGACCGCCGATGCCGAACGTGGTAAAATCTCTAAGAAGTTTTCCTTCTTCAAATTGCATGAACCTATCCCTAAATAATCAAATTTTGATTTTTGATGTATTTTTTCTCAGATTTTAAAGCCGCTTCGCAGGACATACTTGAACAAGTAGGCCAAGAAGCGGCTTTAAAATATGAGGAAAAAGACGCAAAAAGCGAAAATGGATCATTTAGTGGTAGGTTCACCTTTATAAATCGTGTCTAATAAAGCGTTGATAAATTGAGAGCTTTCTGCCGTTGCAAATTTACGAGCCAGCCGCAGCGCCTCGCTGATCGCAACTTTAGGAGGAACCTCTTTCGCATAGAGCATCTCGTAGATCCCAAGCCTCAGCACGTTTTTTTCAACGCGAGGAATGCGATCAAACTCATACTCTTTCGAATACTTAGTAATCGACGCATCGATTGTGTCCTGCAGCTTCTTGATTTCAGAGACCACCTCTTGAGCTTGATAGAGAGATTTCTTTGTCACCTGATGGTGCTGCATTAAAAAAGGAAAAACATCTTCACTCTGCGACTCAAAGTCGCTGCTATAAAGAAGATGGAACACAATTTCACGAAGTTTTTGAAGAGGGAGCACCATGCAAGCTATCATACCATTTCTTAACTCTCCCTGCAAGCCTGCTATTAAATATTTTAATCGCCCTTTCAATGTTGTTTTTTATTTCTCTTAAAGATATCTTCACACAAAACACATAGGACGTTATGTCAACACAAATCATTGAAACTAAGTTTTGCGGAGTACCCCTGGCGTGGTCTAGACAGGATCAAGAAGAGCAGAGATACCAAATTGAATTTGGTCCTCTCTCACGCGAGGTTCAAGTAGTAAGCAATAGCAAAAAAATTATATCGAAAAAGCTTTCCTTGCCATACTTAAAAGAATCAAATGCATATGCGGTAAGTTTATTTGCTATTATTGAAGAAAACTATAAAATGTACACGATTAAAGTTATATGCCCTGAATTAACAATCACCCAAATCAACAAAGCCTTCCGAACTGTTTTATACTCTTCAATGATATCCTCATTCTTTACCGGACTCACTCTAGGACTTCGATTTTCTGCACATCCTCACACTCTGGCGCGTGGTGTTACAAAGATCTCTTACGCTGTGACAGCACTATCCATACTTGGCTTCTTAGGATCGTGTTATAAGTTTCAAAAAGAAAGCTTCGATTTTGCAAATAGAGTCGTGATGATATTAAATTTAGCAAATCTACAACCTAATGGAGTTAATGCCGAGGTTAATTTAATCGAGAACAACCTAATAGCTTCAGACATTACGCAGAAAGAATACCGATTTGTGTGGTCTTCCGTTTTTGGGTGGTAAGCTTAATATCAGAAGTTCCAGGTTAGTTCCAGCGAGACTAAGTGAGACTGGTACATCGAGCCGAACTCTCCTTGGTATTCAAGTGTTGTTGTAGGAAGAGAGCGCTTATGCGGCTCGAAGATGAACTCGAGTTGGCCGACGCCTAAGTTCTGCGTCGTCGTGAGGGTTTCTACCGTGAACGAGCCGGGAGCCCCCACTAGAAACGCGTTAACTCTGCCGACTTTAAACGGCTTCTTGTTCACGTAGCTGAGCTTCTCTTCCACTGTGAAGTTCCAGCTGTCATAGCGAGCGGTCTCATAAAACCGAAGTCCGGTTTCTGAACGCAAGAACGACGAGTAGTGCCTCTTCTGCCCTGCGTTAAACGGTCCGCTTCCATGCTCTTTATAGCTCCCCTGCCAATTGCTCACCCAGTCGAACATGACAAACGGCTCAGCTGTGAACTTGCGATCATAAAAATTGTAGTCATACCCCACTTCTAAGTGTGGAGCCAGCTGCCAGCCTTTCGGTTTGGACTTGGACTGAAATTCAAAAGCAGTCATGTGGATCTTTCTGACGTTGTCAATCTGAAACAGCCCTCCCATGAGAGCGGTATCGAAGTACCAACGTGTATTATCCCACGTGGTGTAGAGAAAGAGATACTCTTGATTGATGCGGCTATGGCCTGCATCTTGCTTTTCATGGATGTACGTGTAGGTATAGGCTGCGCCGGTTCCCACGCGAGCATGGGTAGAGACTTTTCCATCAAAAGCAAAAATTGCACCGCCTGTTGTGGGGTTAAAGGCAGGGGTTTGATGCTGTTTCTTTTGATAGGCGAGCGCACCAAGAAAAGTTCCCCATAGCTCAAACGGATGCTCTTTGGGAGGCGGCGGAGGCTGATTTCGGTATGATGTGGAGCTCCATGCTAAAAGTTCATTCGTTGGAATGTCAAGGGTAGATGCAAATTGGAGATTTTGTCTGCGTGTTTGAGCTGGGACCGGCTGCAAAGCTTGTCTTCTGGCATTCCTTGCGCTGCTAGAGTGGTTAGATAGAAGCGAGTCGAGGTAGAACAGGTTGTTGTCTGCAGTGAAAAGAGAAAAGGCATTTCGGGTGGGCGCTGCGCTTTCGAGGGCCTGAGCAAGCGTTCCATCACAAAAAGCCGGGGCTAAATAAAATGCATCATAGGGAGCGTTTTTATTGATGTACTTTGCAAAGTCGAGGTTATTTCCGCTGAGGCCGGAGGTTGGAACGAGCGAAAGAAGTACAACGCTACGGATTATTCCGTTTGAGAGCCCGATGTTTAAAGGGATGACCTGTCCTGTAGGCGATACGAGCGCTGCGTAGGCAGCGAGTCCATTCTGTCCTCCAATAAGCCCTTGGTTGAAATCATTGATGGCAACGCTGTTGATGGATCCAGTTGGTATTCCGAGGGGTAGTGGGGTCACAGCACCTGTAGGCGAGACGAGCGCGGCATATGCTGGACCGTTGGAACCAGGGCTGTCCTTACCCCCAATGAGGCCTTGGCCGCAGCTATTTATCGCAACGCTTGAGATGACACCGGAAGAAGTAGAGATCCCAGGCAGCGTTAATGGCGTTACGGCCCCTGAGGGCGATACGAGGGCGGCGTATGCTGGACCGGGGACGGAAGGACTGTCCTCACCCCCAATGAGGCCTTGGCCAGAGTCATTGATCGCAACGCTGTTGATGACACCGAGAGAAGGAGAGATTCCAGGCAGGGTTAATTGCATGACGGCCCCTGAGGGCGATATAAGCGCGGCGAAGGCAGGGCCGGTAAATGAAAATTGTCCGCCTCCGATGAGCCCTCGTCCGGAACTATTGATCGCAACGCTAAAGATGGTGCCGAAAAAAAAGGTTCCAGGCAGCGTTAATTGCGTCACGTTGCCTGCAGGCGATACAAAAGCAGCATAGGGAGGGCCGAAGATAAAGAAATTCTCACCCCCGATGAGGCCTTGGCCGGAGTTATTCATCGCGACGCTAACAATAATGCTGGTAGCAGAGATTCCTGCCAGGCTTAAGTGCGTCACGGTGCCTGCCGGCGATACAAGCGCGGCGTAGGCAGCGAGGGAATTAAGGTCCAGCCCCCCGATGAGCCCCAGTCCGGAGCTATTCATCGCAGCGCTAAAGATGACGCCGCTATTACCGGATGAGAATCCCGGCTCAAGGTCGAGCGGGGTTACAGCCCCTGCAGGAGAGGTAAGCGCGGCGTAGGCAGCGAAGGAACTAATGTCCTGACCCCCGATGAGGCCCCGTCCAGAGCTATTCATCGCAACGCTAACGATGGTGCCGGAATTACCAGGGAATCCCGGCGCTAAGTTAAGCGGGGTCACGGCTCTTGTTTGAGAGACGAGCGCGGCGTAGGCAGGGCCGGCGGAAGGGCCGACCTCACCTCCGATGAGGCCCAGGTTGGTGGGGCTGCTGGCTTCGAGGCAGCCCGAGATGAAGAGCGCTGGCAGCACGGCATATTTTTTTACGAAGGCGAGGTAATTCATGAGGCCTTATTCTTGTTACAGCTCATTTGTCCTAGCAATAACCTTTAGCGAAAATAAAAACAAGGAATGAGCGCAAGGGGTATGCTCTTTGCAATTACCACTGGAGTTAAAATAGAGACTCTTGTTACGGTTTTTAGATTAGAGGTATAGTGTGCTAGGCATTTTTCTTGATACAGAAACCAATGGTTTAAATCCCTTCGTTCATCGAGTGCTGGAAATTGCATTCAAGATTGTCGATTTAACCTCGGGGCAAGTAGTCGATTCTTACAACGCAACGGTCAAGCACTCTTCAGATGAGTGGAGCAAGAGCGATCCTGTCAGCCTTAAAGTTAATGGATTCACATTTGAGATGACCCTGCAAGGCATTTCTCCATCGCAAGCGGCAACCGAGATCACAAATATCTTACAAAAAAATAAAGTACGGAGAGAAACAGCGGTGTTCATCTGTCAAAATCCGTCGTTTGACCGCACCTTTTTTTCTCAGCTGATCAGCCCTGATATCCAGGAAGGGTTTAGATGGCCCTACTACTGGCTTGACTTTGCGTCGATGTATTGGGCAGAAGCGATGCGCGCCGGAAGAACTCTAGATGAAAAGTTTCCCTGGAAGACGGGGTTTTCAAAAGACAAAATTGCGCGCGTCTATGACCTGCCGCCCGAGGCAAGCCCTCACCGCGCGATGAACGGCGTCGACCATTTGCTGCTATGCTATGAGCGGGTTATAGGTTTTAAATGAGATGTCTTGTGATGCTCTTGATTACAAACTCTATTTTTGCGCTGTCGCTACCAGAGGCTGAACAAAGAGCGTTAGAGTCAAGCCCTGCCATTCGGCTGGGGGATCTTCAATCGGAGCAAAATGATGCGCAGTATGCGCAAGCTCTTCTTTCTTGGTTTCCGGAGGTGACGTTTGGATCGATGGCGGCCATCTTGCAAAAGCCGCAGAAGATTTCTCATCTGCAGAAACAGAAACATCTTTTTTCCAATCAGTTTACTTTGACGCAGCCGATTTTCTCATCTGATTTGTTTGGGAATCTTAAATTATCCCGTCTGATCAAAGAAGGGGGCGCTGTCGGCAAAGAGATCGCGATAAGCGAGACGCTGTACGCGGTGAGAACTCAATACATTCAGTATGGGATGAAAAATCAAGAGCTCGCTTTAGAGAACGTGAAACTGGGTTATTTGCAGCAGGCTTATCAAGATGAAACAATTCGCTTAAAGACAGGACGTTCGACGCAGCTGCAGGTTGCAAAGGCAAAAGCGGCAATTTCGATTGAGATGTCAAAACAAATGAACGCCCAGAAAGAATCGAACAAGGCGCGGCATGAGCTGGCGCTTTTACTCCATTTTCCTCCACAGGAAGAGGCGGGGCTGAAGATTGATCCGTTACCTTCGGTAGATGATTATCCCCTCTTAAAAGAAAAGCAGCGGCTCCTTCAAAACAATTTACTGGAAGGTAAGGAAGGCTCTTTATTTAACGAGGAAGAAATAAATAACTTGATCGCACAAGCCCGAGCAAACCGGCCGGAGCTTAAGAAAATGCGCCTCTATGTACAGGCAGCCGATGCTAAAAGAGGCCAGTCACGCACGCAATATTTGCCAGAGGTGTCTGCCTTTGTCGACTACGGTTATTACCAACCGGTTAATGGTCAATTTTTCCGGCAGAGAAATGATTGGGCAGGAGGCGTTCAGCTGTCGTGGTCCCTTTTCGATAGCTTAAAAAGAGAAATGAAGTCGAAAGAATCCGTCGCGTTTAGAAAAGCGGCTCTTGTGGCCTATGAATTTGAGAATGATAAACTAGAAATGACGATTCGGCAGGACGTTCAGGACATCGAAGAGGCTTTATTCCTCTATCAAAATTCGCAGGAAAACCTTTACCTTGCCCAGCAGACGTTAGAGGAGGCCGAAGTTCAATTTGGGGCAGGAGGTCTTAATGATCTGCAGCTTCAAGACACCAAGAAATTTTTATCTGAAAGCGAATTTTTGCAAACTCAAGCACAGGTAGCGCTCCTTCAAAAATATTACCAGCTCGAACATGATGTCAATCTTGACCTTAACTAGGTTCGTGCCTACAATGACACTGGGGCCCAAAAAAATAATATGAACGTTATTGACGCAATTACTCCCGTCATCGAAATCGGTGTGATCACTGTCATACTCAACTACTTATTGTCGTTTTTTTGGAACACACGATCGAAGGATTTGCTGGTTGGGCTCTTGGCGGTGTTTGTCATGTTCGCCTTTAGCTCGGTGCTTCATCTGCCGATCCTCTATACCATTATGTCTAATTTGATGAATGTGGCGGCAGTGGGGTTGATCATGATTTTTCAGCCTGAGCTCCGGGTGGCGCTATCAAGGTTAAGTTTGAAAGGAAAAAGGTTTCGGGAAGTGACGCAATTTGATAAATTCATAGACCAGCTTATCAGCTCGATCTATAGGCTTGCTGAGAAGCGGGCAGGGGCGCTCATTGCTTTAGAGCATATGGATAAGCTGGATGAATTTGCACAAAAGGCTGTTGTGTTAGACGCTAAGTTTTCTTCTGAACTTTTAGAAACGATTTTTACAAGCACCTCTCCCTTGCATGACGGAGCGGTCATTATTCGCGACATGACAATTGTTGCGGCAGCTGTCATTTTCCCTCTGGCAGAAGAGGGCGTTGAGGTTCAAAGGGCCATGGGAACAAGGCACCGCGCAGCGCTCGGCGTTTCTCAAACATCCGATGCGCTTGTCATTGCAATCTCAGAGGAGTCGGGCAAAGTGACGCTGGCCCGAAAAGGGGTCTTTTCCCGCGGCGTCAAACCCACCCAATTAAAAGGGGTCATTCATAGCATCTTTATCTCTCAGAGTCCAAAACCTCAGCGTAAAAAATTCCTATTCAGGGAATGGATGGGTGGCTAGATGGATTTCTTTGCCCGCCTTTTTTTGAGCAATTGGGATAGAAAACTCACCGCATTGCTCCTAGCTATTTCTCTTTGGCTGATTGTCAGTAAATCGATGACAACAATAGAGACTTTAGACAACGTCCCCGTTCGGCTCATTAACATTCCTGCGGGAATGACAGCCAAAGGGCTTCTTTCCAGCGGAGTGCTTTCAGAGCGTATCTCTCTTTCTCTGCAGGGGAATAAAAGCCTTATCAAAGACCTGACAGCTAACGATCTCGAAGTTGTTTTGGATGCGACGGACAAATCGGATGAATGGCTGGCCGCCATCTCCCGAAAAAATTTGATCTCGCTTAATCCCGACATCGATCTTGCTAAAACCGTCAAGCGGGTCGTTGTCCAAAGGCTTCCCATCTCCTTTACGCGGATGATCACAGAGAAAATACCTGTGAACATCACCGATCCGATTGGAGAGGCGCCTTCTGGCTACCAATATTTGGATGTCTGGCCCTATTATCTATCCGTGACTGTCAGCGGGCCGGTTGAAAAGATCAACGAGTTTAAAACCAAAGGGATCGATTTAACCTTCGACTTAAGTAAACTTACACGCGAAGATCTTGAAAAAGCAGAGTCTGCTTCAAATGAAATCTCATATCTCGTCCCCGATGAATGTAAGCAAGTTGTACTTCCAACGCTTTCAGACCTTCCCCTCATGATTGATGATCCACAGGCTCGTGACTTGAGGGTTGATTTTATTAAATCGGGCCTGCATCCTCTGACAAAACCGATTCCTGTTGCTCTTTTCTTTCCTGCAGGACAGAACATGAATCTAAACCCTGAAACATTCTCGATCGCACTCGGCGGCCTCATCGACCAAGTCCGCGGCATTTACATGATTAAAGAGCCTTTATTTGCTAAAGGAGCTAGCAGCCTTTTTGTTGAAGTGGTCCAAGACATGCTTCAAATTTCGATCTTCGTGGAGCCCACAGAAAACAAGCTTAACTGGTCTATCCAGTTCCAAAACCCTAGAGGTCTGGAAGATCGGTATGTCTCCATTATTATGTCCGATTCAGAACGGACGCATGAAAACCCCGGCCTTCTCAAGCAAAGAGAAGAGTATTTACGCACGAGGTTCAGATATTATATGAACCGCTTCCAACTCTACAAGTCAGAGACAGAAAAACTAGATCTTGCAATTGAAATCGATCAAAACCTTGTCCACATAAAAGATATTTCCCATGAAAACATTAGCCCTCGTTAAAAAAGACTTCCATTCTCAAGGCGGGCTCGAAAAAGTGACCGCAAAAATCCTAGAAGCCCTTCTAGAACGAGGCACGCAAGTCTCCCTTTACACCTCGGCCTCTTCTTCCCACCTGTGCCCCACTTTTACCTACAAGCCGAAGGGTCTTTTAAAAGTTCAAAAACTCAAAGATTTTGATCGCTGGGTCAGTGAGAAAACAGCTCAGCATGATGTCATTTTCAGCATGGATCGGTGCTCTTTCCAAACCCACCATCGCGCAGGCAACGGCGTTCATGCAGCCTACCTCGATCTACGCTCTGAATTTGAGGGGCCTCTTCGAAAACTCTCCGTCGCGCTCAACCCCTTGCATCGATTTCAGCTTGAGCTGGAACGAAAAACGTTTGAGTCCGATAAAACTAAAACCATCATCGTCAACTCCGGAATGGTTAAAACCCAAATCCTCAAATACTATAAAACTCCCGCTAGCAAAATCCATGTCGTTCATAACGGCGTCGAATGGAATGAGCTCGAAGCCGATTTTAATGACTCTCTATTAAACCGCACAAAGTATGCGACAGAGCTCGGCCTTGATCCTTCCGTCTATCAATTTCTGTTTGTCGGCCATAACTTTAAGCGCAAAGGGCTCGATACTCTGCTCGAAGCCCTCTCCCAACTGCCCGATAAAAACTTCCACCTCTCGATTGTCGGCCATGATAAACGGATCGCCGCCTACCAGATGCTGGCCCGCAGATTAGGACTTGCAAGCCAAGTTACCTTCTTTGGCTCCGAACCCAACACGAAACCATACTACCTTGCCGCCGACGCCCTCGTCATTCCATCCATCTACGATCCGTTTGCCAATGTCACCGTTGAAGCCCTTGCCCTCGGCCTTTTTGTCGTCTCCTCCAAGATGAACGGCGGGCATGAAGTCTTACAATCTCAATCCGGCATTATCGTTGAAAATTGCCACAGCTCAGAAGAGCTTGCCTCCGCGCTTGAAATAGCTCTTGCCCACCCTAGAACGCCTGAACGTGCAAACCTCATCCGCTCGACGATCTCCCACTTAGACTATCCCAACCAACTCGAACAAATCTGCGACCTATGTCTTGGGTAAACTACCTCCTCTTCAGGATTTGTACATTTCCTCTTCAATACCTGCCCTATTCTGTCTTAAATAGGCTTGGGAAAGCCCTCGGCCTCCTCATTTATTACGGCTATCCCAAATATCGCAAACGATCCCTTTCCAACCTCGCGCTTGCAACCGATCTGCACCTGACGCCTGAGCAGATTGTCCATTTAGCAAAAGCTTCTCTGCAGAACCTTGCAATCGCCGTCCTCGAATACCCCCACCTCTATAGAGAAAAAAACATCTCCAAAATCGCCACCTGTGAAAACCCCGATTATGCAGCTTCTCTTATCAGCCAAGGCAAAGGGGTAATCTTTTTCTGCGGACATCAAACCAACTGGGAGCTTTTATTCCTCGAAGGAACAAGCCGCATGCCGGGCGTTGCCATCGGAAGGCCTATCAATAATAAGCCCCTCTACAACTGGACGCTCCGCCTCCGCGAAAAGTTCGGGGGGAAAATCATCATGCCTCGCGACGCCTACCGCGCCAGCGTCAAAGCTCTTAATGAAGGTAAGTTCTTAGGCATCGTCGGCGACCAAGGGATGCCCGACTCAGGATTTTCTTCCCCCTTTTTAGGACGCGATGCCTGGACCTCTCCCCTTCCTGCGCTCCTCTCCAAAAGAACCGGCTGCCCCATCCTCGTTGCAACTATTAGAAGGGAGAAGGGAAAATACATCATCCACTACAGCGACCCGATTGAGTTTGCAGGAGATGTTGCAGATCAAATGAAACAAGTGCTTGACCTGTTCCAGGCAAGCATCCAAGCAAGACCCCATGAATGGCTCTGGATTCATAACAAATGGAAGCAGCAGCTCCCCGGACGGCTCAAAAAACCATTCAGGCAAGATTCTGTCGCTCTCATCTTCGGAAGCGATCCGGAACCGCTTCAGTGGCTCCCTAAACTCCGAGAGCTCTACCCCAAAGAGCAGCTCACCGCTTTTGTCCCCTCAGGCGTCCAGATCACAGCCCCTTGCGAAGTCAAAACCTACACAGACAACCCTTTTAAAAACGACTACCGCTTTAAACTGGTCGTCGATTTTTCCCATGCGGCAAAAACCTTTAAATGTCCGACTGCTTTCAGTACGTTTCAGTTTTCACACCCCAAGGAAATGATCCAGCATGCCTGCCCATCGCTTCTTTCTTGACTCCCCTTTTTCTCAAAAAACCATCTCCCTGGAAGGGGATGAGTTCCATCATCTTAAAAATGTCATGCGCGCCCGCCCAGGAGACCTTATCGAGATCGTCAATGGAAAAGGATCGCTTGTCCACGCCCGCCTCCTGGAGATCCAAAACAACTCCGCTCTTTTTGAAATCACCCAAAAGATCGATGAGCCGCCCCCATCTTGCCCCCTCATCCTTGCCCAAGCCTTCACCCGCCCGGCGCTCCTTGACTGGATTATCGAAAAAGGCACCGAACTTGGCGCTGATGAATTTTGGCTGTTCCCCGGAGATCAAAGCGAGAAAAAAGAACTTTCTCCTCGCCAGCTCGAACGTCTTCACACCCTTACCCTCTCCGCCCTCAAACAATGCGGCCGGCTCTACCTTCCTGCCCTCCACCTCAAACCACCACTCTCTCATTGGGATAAACCGCAGGGAACTCTCCTCTTCGGCTCTCTTCTACCCCACGAACAGCCTCTCCAAAAAAATTACCCCTCACCCGTCATCATCGCCATCGGCCCTGAAAAAGGATTTTCTTCCCACGAAGAGACTCTCCTTGGAACAAAACTCCATGCAACCGGCGTCACGCTCCACCGCAACATCCTGCGAGCTGAAACCGCCGCCCTCTGTGCTCTCAGCCTCCTATCGCAATAGCAACTGCAGAAGAAACAGGATATGGATGTAAGACAGATTTATCTTGCCGCTTGCGATCCTGCGCATCCTGTTCTCCTTATTACTCTTTGCATGTAAAATGCAAAAAAGCTATTTTTGTTATATCATTAATTAGGAGCTAGGTTTGCGCGCAGAAAAAAAGATGAAAAAGTTACCGATCGGTATTCAAAGCATAAAGAAGATCCTAACAAATGGGAATTACATCTATGCTGACAAAACCGGACTTATAAAAGAGCTGATTGAAGCTGACGCGCCCCATTATTTCATGTCGCGTCCCAGACGTTTTGGAAAGTCTCTCTTCCTAAATGCCTTGAAAGAAATCTTTTCTGGCAACAGAGATCTTTTCAAAGGCTGCAAAATTCACAAGAGCAATTACAGTTGGCCGCAACACCCGGTCCTCTATTTTGACTTCTCAGGAATCGATAATACAACTCCCGAGGAGCTCATAGCCGGAATAAAAGCGGTCTTAATGAGGATAGGCAAACAGCACAAAATATCCGTTGCTGGACCTTCCGTTCAATTTCAGTTACAAGTTCTCGTTGAAGAACTTGCCAAAAAAAACCGTGTTGTTGTTCTAGTAGATGAATACGATCAGCCTATTATCAACAACTTAAAAAAACCCGATATTGTGGAACAAAATCGGACGATCATGAAAAACTTTTATGGGACCCTTAAAAGTCTTGATGAATATTTGAGGTTTACATTTGTTACGGGTGTCAGTAAGTTTTCGCAAGTTTCTCTGTTCTCAGGACCCAATCACCTCACGGACATTACAATGGACCCTAAATATGCCACGATGACAGGTTACACCGAGGAAGAAGTCAAAACCTACTTCTCAGAGCATATCAAAGCGATCGCAGAAAAACGAGGACAGACAGAAGATGCAGTCTTAGAGGAGATACGAGAGTGGTATAATGGTTACCGATTTTCTGAAAAAGAAGTCTCTGTTTACAACCCGTATTCAACGCTTTGTTATTTAAGCGCCGGTAAAGCGATAGGATATTGGTATAACTCAGGAACCCCCTCTTTTCTTATTGATCAAGTCAAAAAACACCCCCCATCCATTGTGCCCGTTAGAGGATCTCAAGCGACAAGGGCTCAACTTTCCGACATCAATAGGCTCGATCAAATCGACCTGCGAGCCCTCATGTTCCAAACAGGATATCTAACCATTACGAACTACAACGAGAAAGAAGACTCTTTCACTCTTGATTTTCCAAATGTAGAAGTACGTAAGGCTTTTTTCGATTCACTGTTTACCGAATTTGTTGGAATTGATCCTCTAGTAGTAAGCCCAATGACCGAGCAAGTTAGAAAAAATCTGGAAGAGTTTGATCTGGAATCTTTTGTCAGCATAATGAACTCACATTTTGCTAAGATATCATACCAGCAATTTTCTGATGCTCATGAAGGGTTTTATCAAGCCGTCCTTTTTACATTCTTGGAAAGGTCCGGCATCTCAACCCAGTCTGAAATTGCCACCAACATTGGAAGGATCGATCTCATTGCTGAATTGCCAAAAGCGATTTGTATTTTTGAGTTAAAACTCGATAAAACAGCCGCTACAGCTCTTCAGCAAGCGCAAACAAAAAAATACATGCAGAAATATCTCCACTCCGGAAAAGAGATTTTAGTAGTGGGCCTTAACTTTAGCTCCAAGTCTCGGAACATAGAAAGTTGGAAAGGAGAGGCATATTCATCCTCCGGTGCCTTAATCCAAGAAACCCAATCCATAGAAGCTATACCAGTTAATTTTGAAATGACTGAAATATTCAACAGACTACTCGAAGAGTTCATTGTCGAAAAAGCTCCCCTGCTCAGAAAGCTCGCTGAAAAGTAATATTGACCCATTTTTTTTATAGAGGGTTTGGCCAATCAGGGTGTTTTTAGGGCCTGATTGGCCCAATCCTCTATAGAAAAACGCGACTAAATTATGCGATCGACGATTAAGGTGTTGGTTGTGCCTTTGTTCCAGAACGGCGTTCCTGTCGTCATCACAACAAGATCTCCTTTCTTGACAAGGCGATGGGTTAGTGCATAGTCAGATGTAAAAGCAATCGCCTCGGAAAGTGTGAGGGATGAGCCGGCTTTAAGAGGAATCACGCCCCATTCAAGGGCCAGTTGGTGGAATGTATTTTCATTGGGGGTCAGCGCAATGATCGGCATCTCGGGACGGAAGCGAGAAATCAGGCGGGCGGTGGATCCGCTGATCGTGAAGACAAAAATCGCTTTTGCCTCCGCAGTATAGGCTGTCTGAACGGCGGCGGAAGAGAGGGATGCAGCGACATCTGAAAACTGAAGCGAGACATGCTGGTCGTAAAAATCACGGTATGAAAAATCGAGTTCTGTTTCGTTGATCACCCGTTTCATCATTGCGACCGTTTCTATGGGGTATTTTCCTACGGCTGTTTCACCGGAGAGCATGACGGCAGAGGAGCTATCATAAATGGCGTTGGCAACATCGGAGACCTCGGCACGGGTGGGACGTGGATTTTGAATCATCGACTCGAGCATTTGGGTTGCTGTGACAACGGGTTTAGAGGCTTCGATACATCTGCGGATCATCATTTTTTGCAAAGGAGGAACCTCTTCGATGGGAAGCTCGACTCCTAAATCACCCCGAGCGACCATGATCCCATCTGCTGCTTCTAAAATAGCATCGAAATTTTCAACGCCTTCTGCGCTTTCAATCTTAGCCATGACTAAGATGTCCGGTTTTCCTGCGCTGATAAGAAGTTTTTGAATTTCATGCACATGCTCTGCGGACCGAATAAAGGAAGCGGCCACCCAGTCGATTCCTAGCTGGCAGGCAAAGGTGAGATCTTTTACATCCTGCTCAGTCAATGCTGCAAGCTTGACCTGCGCCTCGGGAAGGGTGACACTTTTATGACTTTTTAACAGGCCGGGGTTCAAAATTTCAACGTCGGCTCCGGCGGATGTGACCTTTACAACTTTGCCTTGAAGATACCCATCGTCAAAAAGGAGCGTCTGCCCTGCTTTGACCGATTCAAAAACCTCAGGAGGGGTAAGTAAGATTTGTTCAGGCGATGAGGCTTTGCGCACCAGGTGGATGACATCTCCCGCTTTTAGAGAAAGGCCGCTGCCGGCAATTTCCCCTAAACGGATCTCGGGGCCTTTTGTATCGACCATGATGGCAAGAGGGATTTTTCTCTCTTCCCGGGCTTTTTTTAAAATGGAAATGACTCTTGCATGCTCTTCATGGGTGCCATGGCTGAAATTGATCCGCGCAACGCTCATTCCAGCGTCGATGAGTTTGAAAATCATCTCCGGAGAGCTGACCTGGGGGCCCATCGTGCATACCATCTTCGTTCGCGTCATAGAACTCACTATAGGATGTTTGCACGCCTTTTGCAAGAACCTATCCCGATATTCTAAAATTTTGATTTTTGATGTATTTTTTCGCAGATTTTTAAGCCACTTCGCAGGACATACTTGAACAAGTAGGCCAAGAAGTGGCTTCAGAAGATGCGGAAAAAGACGCGAAAAGCGGAGTTTTAGAATATCGGGATAGGTTCAAGAGCTCTAAACTTTTGCAAGTTCTGGATTGAGATACAGGCGCATCTGCCAAAGAGCCATGTGTTTAACAAGAATCTTATTCTTGTACATAGCTCTGAGTTCATCAATCTTATTGTCGGTTTCATATTGCACGCCGGCGTGTGCGATGTTTTTTGTCTGATCTTTAAGCGGGTTGAAAGATTCGCCGAATTTTTTTCTTACAAATCCTTCAAATCCTGTATGTTGTCCCATCACACGTGATTTTTCAGCCTCTTCGATTTTATTTAAGATTGCATGGCCTTCAATTTGAACTTGTTTGAGGGCATTCAATGCTTCAGTGCAAGTCTCAATTCCTGTTTCAGGATTTTTGATGTATGTCGTGAGAGCATCTGTCAAATCTAAAAGAGGCTCATTTAATTTAATCAATATAAACTGATTGAGCTCAGGCGAATTCGGCGAAGCCTTAGAATCGAGTTTTGTTTGAAAATCGGTCATCTCTTGGACGAATTGTGCATAAACCATATGAATTTCTCGGATAATTTCAGATCGATCATCCTGGGCGTTAAGCCTTGTTTCTAAAAATTGAAGGATATTCGATTGCCGAGCCTCTTCTGAAGGCAAGAAAAGTCTACTTTGGAGCCAGCTGATATAATCCAGTAAGAGTTGCGACTCTGTCTGTACTCCATCATCAATTGCCTTATCAACAGCAGGATTGATCGCCCTCTGGCGAATCTGCGCGAGCACTTTGGGGATTTTTTCAACATTTTCTCTTACAATTCTTGCTCCCTCTTGTTGAATCTCTTCTTCAGAGGGGACATGCCCGAGTCTATTTTCAAGCGCCATCTTTTGCGGTTGTGTTAAAACAACTGTTTTGCCGCCGCGAAGACCTTCATTGGCAATGCTGAAAAGTTCAAATAAAAGGGCATCAACCTGTTCCTTTTGCAAAAGAGACTTTGAAGTATTAACAAGAACGGTTGTAAGCAGCTTTTTGAGTTGTCCATAGGCCATTTTTTTCGCCTGGTTCATCTCAGATCGACTTCGAAATGATTGCAAGCTCTCATATTTATCCATCCAGATCACTTCAAAAAGGTGTTGCAATGCCTCACTGATGACTTTCTTATTACGTTCATCACCTGCAGCTGTTTGCGGGTTATCAGGTGGAGCTCCCTTTTCGAGTTCTGCAAGCAGCTCTTGAAGTTGTTCAAGAAGAAGGGTGTCAAGAATAGGAGCGCTTTCGGTATCGATAAAAACAGATTCTAAAGCTTCATCAAGCATTTGTCCAATAATGTTGGTTTTCCAAAGATACCACTTTCCCGCCTGCTGAACTCCAATGTTGATAGAAGCGGTCATAATCTTGACCACATAGTAAAGGACATTCAGCCCAAGATAGAACGGGCTTGCAAGAAGGAGTTGCACTCCAATAATGGGAATATTTGCATACTTATTTTGTGCCCTACTTGCTAAAGCTATTCCTTTGATTTTATCGATGACATTTGCAACTTTTCGGGCGTAGTCTGGCAGCTGAATTTGATCGATAAGGGCATAGCCGATCTTAGAGGTGATTTGAGCGGGCGTCATTCCCTCATAACGCTCAGGGCGATCTAAAAGCACTCTCAAATCATCTTTGGTTCCGCTTAATGTTTTTCCAGGAATTGCTTTTGTTTGTTTACCTAGTTCTGCTTCCCACGAATCAAGAGCTCTCATGTAGGTCGAAAAAGCTTTTGTGATTCCCACAATCGGAATAAGGTGTTTTTCACCTAATGTTCCTGCGTCTGTTTTAAATAGGCCATCCACTTGCGCAAAAAGTCGCTCGGTAAATGGACGAATAAAAAGTTCCATTAAGTCATAGAGTGTCGAATATAAAGACCAAACAGCCCATGATCTTGGGGAGTGACCTCCCCTCTCCCGAATCAAGATATTAACCAGCTCTAAATAAAGGTGTTTGTGCAGCAGTTGCTGCGGTTTTTCTTTCCATATCAGCAAACAGCTCCGTAAGGAGTCAAGGCCCTTTTTATCCATCACGGCATCGAACTCTCTATTCAGGAATTTGACTAAAATCGGGGTCAAAGTCTCGTCATCAGAATTCTGAGCTTTCTTCATCTCATCTAGCGCCTGCACGAGCCGTTTATAGGTGGATATTTTATCACCATTCATTAACTTCAAAACTCGGGCAACAAACTCAAAACAGCCGAATGCTAAAGCATTTTCAAGGACTTGTTCTTTTTCTTTCTGATTTGCCATTTGCAGCCATGCTGGGTTCCATGGTCCTTGGGCTTCATCAGCTAAAAGGCCTCTGACCGCATCTGCCGATTTCGGAGGTTTTGGAGGCGGCATCGTTGAACAAAATCCCTTGAATGGCTCGGATAGAAACTCGAGCGGAGAAGAAACACCTTTCCAAATCTCCTTCCAATAATTACTTTCACGGATAAAATTTTGGATCGATTGAACACTTTGTACTATCTCCCCTTTTCGTATTCCTTGCAAAGCTTCGTCAAAAGCACCATCAATTTTAGTTCTTTCCCATGTGTTTTTCTCATTGGCAGTCATTTGGACTTTTGTATAATCCATCCAGCCCAAAACATATGTATGAATCACGATCAGTGATTGTTTTTTTGCTTCCTCATCAAGACCTTCTTCAATTGAGACAAATCTCTCTAGATAATCGATGGCAAGCTCGAATGAGCTAATGATTTGATCAGGTTTTTTTTCTGCTTGAGAGTCCAGTTTCCTACCTAAAGCCATCCATTCAGACTTTTGCTGTTGAAACGCAAGAGCTTTCCAAAGAATCTCATTCTGTGCATTCTCATCTAAATATTGATTGGGTTTGAATCCCTTTTCGCAGAATGACCTTCCCCAACTTTGTCTGTCCCGATCTATAGCATCCCAAAATTGACTTTTTTTGATTTTGGAAATCTCTGCGTCAAAACTTTCCTCAATCTGCGTTTTTTCTCTTTGTAACTCTCTTTCCACATTAGTCAGAGCTTCTTGCTTTTGTTGATCTTTGTTTCCGGTAAAACCCCAACGATCATCAATCTTTTTATACTCATCTTTTAGCTTCGTTTGAGCTTTTTGCTCTGCATTATCTTGCTTTTCTTTAAGTTTCAGCAGCTGTTGCCTCGCGAGCTCTTCTCTTTGACTCAGAGCAAAATTTGCAACTTGAATGTAAACTTCCTTCTTTTCTTCTTCCTGAAGTCTACCCACAACTTGTTTTACAAAATCGGTAACAGACTTATGGAGCTCTTTCAAACTCCCACTTTTTCCATGGAGATTCTGATAAATCCCTCGAAACGGCTCACATTGGGTATCAAGAAGACGAAGGGCTTGATCGATCTTTCTTTCTTTGTCACTTTTAAGGTACGTTTTTTCAAGACTATAGTGTCCAATCATTGACAAAAGCTGGAGGAGCGGATGGCTATTTATTGTAAAAGATTTCCCTTTGTGCCCTTGACTCCCTTCCCACTGCTCTTTAAATGTCTTTTTCACAATCGCTGTAATGGTATGCAATACCTTCGATACAACCGATCGCTGCTCATGAGCAATCTCTTTCAACGCTGCACAAAGTTCTCCTATGTTTTCTAAACTTCTTTTCGGATCGCGATGAGAACTTATTGTTGGCGTGAGAAAATGTTTAAGCGAACTTATGAGCGGCTCGACTAGCTGTAAATTGATCTCTTGTGCTTTATGCCGTGCCAGATTTTGTTTTTCTTCAATTTCCTTTGCTTCTTCCCCTTGGATCGTTGTCGAGGTTGAACGAGGCTTTTCCTGCATAATTTGTGGATAAAGAAGATTTGATCGGTCGGTATGGGTTGATAAATGGCTTAGCATCGCCATGGTTTTACTGAGCATTTGTGCATCCGGCTCGGCTGCATGTTTCCACCCCTCAGCTAAGCTTTCCAGCGCCGCGATCAGCTGCTCTAAGAACGGATCTGCTTCTTTATCGATCCCTTCAACATATTTAGGAATTTCAGTCGTTGCCCAATTGATAAAGGCAGAAGGCCCCCATCCGACAGCCGTTGACAAAACACGTCCGATGGACTGTTCTGCAGAAACTGTCTCTAGTGATACACCCCAGGAAGGTGGACGAATCGACATCTTTTAAATCCTTAGTTAAATTCTTGCGTCCATCATAGCGAGATTGATTTTTTTAATCGATAGCGATTCTTCTGTAAGCAAAATCTTTAATTGTACGTAGAAAGCAGAAGATCATTAAATTTATCTAGTGTATAACAGAGAGACGGTTATGAAAATTGTTTTAAAAAAAGTTAGAGTACACAACCTCAAGTCGGTCGATTTGACACTGGATCCGTTCCAGCTGATCGTCTTTACGGGCGTGTCGGGATCGGGCAAGTCGTCGCTGGCGTTCGATACCATTTACACGGAAGGGCAAAGACGGTATGTCGAGTCGCTCTCGACGTATGCGAGGCGGCATTTGGGCGATTTTCCAAAGCCGGATGCTGACCGGATTGAGGGGATTTCTCCGACGATTGCAATCGAACAGAAAACGGCTGGACGAACCCCGAGATCGACGGTGGCGACGATGACGGGGATCTATGACTTTTTAAGGGTGCTGTTTGCTAGAGCTTCTATTCCCCACTGTCCTGTGAGCGGAGAGGCTGTCGCTCCGCAAAGCACCACTCAGATTTTTGGGACGCTCAGCGCCCTGCCGAGTGGGACGAAGCTGATTATTTTAAGCCCCTTTGCGAGGGGGAAAAAAGCGGAGTTCAAAGAGGAGTTTGCAGAGCTGCAGCGGAAAGGCTTTACAAGAGTGCGGCTGGATGGCGCCTTTGTCGAGCTTTCAGAATCGCTCTCGATTGATAAGCAAAAACCGCACGATGTCGATCTTGTGATCGATAGGATTGCGCTTCCAGACAATGACCGGCTCAAAGAAGCTGTGGTGCAGGCGCTGGAGTTGGGAAGCGGGCTGATGAGCGCTTATAACTCCGGCGCGAAAGAAGAACTTTTATTCTCTCAGCATGCATATGCCAAAAAATCGGGGCTCTCTTATCCGCCGCTAGAGCCCCACGACTTTTCATTCAACCATCCGCTGGGGATGTGCAAGACGTGCCAGGGGCTTGGAGTGTCAAGAGCCTTTAGACTGGACCTTGTTATCGATCCGAGTTTAAGCATTGCAGAAGACTGCTGCCAGATTGCTCCTTCGTACACGACCGTGAGATTTGGAAATATCTACGATAATTTAGCACGGATCTATGGATTTAAGATCGGTGCTCCGTGGAAAAAGATTCCAGAGAAGGGGAAAGCTGCATTTCTGTACGGCATCGAAGCCAAGTGGATCCGCATGCTTTTTTCCCATCCGCATAAAAAAGCCCGGTGGACCGAGTATGTGCAGTGGCGAGGCGTTCTTCAAGAGGCAATGGATCGGTATTTAGCAGCAACGAGTGATGTTTACCGGCAAAAAATGGAGCCTCTGATGGAAGAGGCGGTCTGTCCTAGCTGCAAGGGAAGCCGGATCAAGCCGTACCCTTCTGCAGCAGAAATCCAAGGAAAAACCATTGCAGAGATCACAGCGATGCCGATTGTAGAGGCTGCGAATTTTTTTAAAAAAGTTCCCCGCACGTTAATTTCTGAAGAGCTTTTGAAAGAGATCCAGCAGAGGCTCGATTTTCTTTTAGGGGTGGGACTCGGATATTTAACGCTGGAGCGGACAGCGCCGACACTGTCGGGCGGCGAAGCGCAGCGGGTGCGCCTGGCCTCGCAGATTGGGTCGGGACTTGTGAGTACAACGTATGTGCTAGATGAGCCTTCCATTGGGTTGCATCCGATTGATAACCACCGGCTGCTCATGACGCTGAAGGCGCTGCGCGATCAGGGAAATACGGTCATTGTTGTAGAGCATGATGCCGAAACGATTTTTGCTGCCGACACGGTCGTTGACATCGGGCCGTTTGCCGGCGCGCTCGGCGGAGAGATTCTCTACGCAGGGCCTGCTGAGGGGCTCTTAAAATGCGAGAGGTCGCTGACCGGTGATTATTTGGCCGGCAGAAAACACGTGACTCATCCAAAAAAGAAACGAAAGCCGTCCGAGAAAAAATTAACGATCAAAGAGGCAACGCATCACAACCTTAAAAAAATTACAGTCTCGATTCCTCTGGGGCTTTTTGTCAGTGTCACCGGCGTCTCGGGCTCTGGAAAATCGTCGCTGATTTCCGATATTTTGTTTCCTAAACTGACGAATGAACTCCAAGGGGGACAGCTCCGCGTGGGCGCTCACAAAGCCCTAGAAGGGATGGAGCAGGTGGACAAGGTGATTGGAATCGATCAAACCCCCATTGGAAAAACACCGAGATCTAATCCGGCCACCTACATCAAACTTTTTGACGATATCCGCGATCTGTTCAGCCAGCTGCCGGAAAGTTTATCCCTCGGGTATAAGCCAGGGCGGTTTAGCTTTAATGTGAAAGAAGGCTCCTGCCCGCATTGCAGCGGGATGGGGATGGTCAAAATCGACATGGATTTCCTAGATGACGAGTGGACAACATGCAGCCATTGCGAGGGAAAACGGTTCGATGACAAAACCCTTGCGATTCGGTTCAAAGGGAAAAGCATCCATGACGTGCTCGAGATGCCTGTGTCTGAGGCGGTGGTGTTTTTTGATGCGATTCCCACGATCAAAGTCAAACTCGAGACGCTTCTAAAAGTCGGGCTCGATTACCTTCGCTTAGGGCAGCCGTCCCCTACTCTTTCCGGAGGAGAAGCGCAGCGGATTAAATTGGCTAAAGAGCTCTCTCGTCCGTCCACCGGAAAAACGATTTATCTCATGGACGAGCCCACGACGGGACTCCATTTCCATGACATCGGAAAGTTAATTGACATTCTGCAATCGCTGGTCGATCGCGGAAACACGGTGCTTGTAATCGAACACAACATGGATCTTGTAAAAGCGACCGACTGGGTGATCGAGCTGGGGCCCGAAGGGGGAGCCGGCGGAGGAGAGCTTCTGGCTGTAGGCGCTCCTGAAAAAGTGGCTAAAGGAAAAACGCCGACAGGAATTGCGCTAAATCAAACGTTCCATTTCACAGATCATAAGAGAGCAAAGTTCGATCCGATTACCCATATTGTGGTAGAAGGCGCCTCGCAAAATAATCTTCAATCGATCAATGCAAAAATTCCCCGCGGAGAAATCACGCTCTGCACCGGACCGTCCGGTTCGGGAAAAAGCTCATTTGCCTTTGAAACAATCTATGCAGAAGGTCAGCGGCGGTTTGTCGATTCGATGTCCCCCTTTGCCCGGCAGTTCATCAAACAAATGGCCAAACCTAAAATCGAGCGGATCGATGGCCTTTCCCCGGCTATTGCCATCGAGCAAAAAAATCATGCAGGAAATCCCCGCAGCACGGTTGGAACGATGACAGAGGCGTATGATTTCTTACGCATCTTGTTTGCCTATCTTGGAA
This sequence comes from Rhabdochlamydiaceae bacterium, assembly GCA_041487155.1. Taxonomy (GTDB): domain Bacteria; phylum Chlamydiota; class Chlamydiia; order Chlamydiales; family Rhabdochlamydiaceae; genus PALSA-1444. Next base: position 11,627 of record JBGPMV010000002.1, on the reverse strand, counting down.
CACCCTACTCCCCTCAAACAGGGGTCAAACTAGAAGCGGTTACCGTCCGGTTTGTCGCAGAAAAAATCATGCAGTTGCCGCCGAATACAAAACTCCACATTTTAGCGCCGCTTAAACTAAAAAAAGGAGAATCGTTCTCTGAACTTTCTAAACGGCTTCAAGCCCAAGGCTACTTGCGCATCCGCCTCAATGGCGTTTACAAAGAACTCGATGAAGAAATCGCTTTCGAAGAGATGAGAAAAAATGACCTCTTCCTTGTCATTGACCGGTGCATCTTATCCGCTGAATCCACCCCGCGCCTTTTGGAAGCGATAGAACATGCCACCACGTTTACCAAAGGCGTTGTTACGATCGATGCAGAGGGAAAAGACCACTTTTTCAACCTCGCTTTTTCAGATCCCACAACCGGCGTCTCTTATCCCTCTATTACGCCTCATACGTTTTCATTCAACACCGAAAATGGAATGTGCCCCGACTGCTTAGGGCTGGGATTTCAGTTCGGCATCGATCTTAAAGGCAATAAAGAGCTGCTGGCTCTCACACCCATCGGCTTCCTTCGCTATCTTTGGAAAGAGACCACCACGACTAAAGCCTTAAGGCTCGCCCACGAGATGATGCTCCACTACGATATCGATCCCGATCTCCCGCTTAAAAAACAGCCGCCCGAACATCTTCAGCTGCTTTTTCAAGGACCCATGAAGCACAAAAACTTTGAGTGGCTGGGGTTGAGCCATGTCCTTGGAAAAGCAGCTAAACTCCGCTCTGACTTCCGCGAAGCTTTTTCTTCGCTCCTCACACAAGCGACCTGCCTCAGCTGCCAGGGAAGCCGCCTCCACCCGCTCGCCCGCCATGTGAAAATAGAAAACACCTCGATTGCAGAGTTCTGCCGCATGCCGGTGGAACTCGCGCTGCAATTAATGCAGCGCTGGAGCGTAACACCCTACTTGCAAGAGCCGTTTGATCTACTCAAACACAAACTCCACTTCCTAGAATCGATCGGCCTTGGGTATCTCTCGCTTGACAGAAGCGCTCCCACACTCTCCGGCGGAGAAACGCAGCGCATTAGACTCTCTAGACAGCTCGGATCGGGCCTCACAGGATGCCTCTACGTGCTCGATGAGCCGACCATCGGCCTCCACCCAAAAGACAACCTGAAGCTCAATCAAGCCCTTTTAAAACTCAAAGAAATGGGCAACACGCTCATCTTAGTCGAGCACGACCCCCTCACGATGCAAATTGCCGACTATATTTTAGATTTTGGACCGAAGGCTGGAAAAGAAGGCGGCAAGATCACCGCGCAAGGAACGCTTGCCGACATTTTGAAAAATCCCCACTCCCTCACGGGAGCCTACTTAAGCGGACGCAAGCAAGTGCCCGTGCCGGAAAAAAGACGCAAGCCCAAAGACTACTTCTCCCTTGTCGACTGCTCGATGCATAACTTAAACCACTTGACCCTCAACCTTCCGGTCGGCGTCTTCAGCTGTATCACGGGTGTGTCTGGAAGCGGAAAATCGACGCTTATCCACGACGTCTTAAAACCGTTTGTCGAAAAAAACCTAGAGAAGACTCCCTGGAACCAACTCATCGTTCTTGAGCAAAATCCCCTAGGACAAACAAACCGCTCGGATGTCTCCACCTACGTCGAGCTGCTCACTCCCCTGCGGTTTCTGTTTGCCTCTCTTCCCGGCGCCAAAACCAAAGGACTTGAACCCCGCCATTTCAGCTTCAACCACAAGCGCGGCATGTGTCAAACCTGCCAGGGCCACGGAACGCGCCTCATCCAGCTTCAGTTCCTCCCTCCTGTAAAAATAACCTGCGAGGCATGCCACGGGTTCCGCTTAAATCCTCTTTCACTCACCGTCCAGTATAAAGGAAAGCATCTCGGCCATGTCCTCCAAATGACGGTAAAAGAAGCACAGCCGTTCTTCGACGCCTTCCCTAAAATCACCAAAACCCTCGACACCCTCATCGCCGTCGGCCTGGACTACCTCCAACTCGGACAAGCAGTTGCCACCCTTTCCGGAGGCGAGCAGCAGCGGATCCGCCTCTCTCGAGAGCTCTCCCGCAGATCCTCCGGTAAAACACTCTATCTCCTCGATGAGCCCACCGTCGGCCTCCACAGCGATGACATTGTCAAACTCCTCAAAATCTTCCACCAGCTCGTTGACCGCGGCAACACCCTCGTCATCATCGAGCACAACCTCGACGTCATCAAAAATGCCGACTACCTCTTTGACCTCGGCCCCGGCGCCGGCCTTGCCGGCGGCCAGCTCATCGCCGAAGGCACCCCCGAAAATCTAAAGTCCAATCCCCGATCCGTCACCGGGGCATACCTTTAGATTTTAAAAAGCTATGTACAAAAGATCTCAAAGCCAGATAATGACGCTATGTTCACTAAATCTATGCCGCTCACTCACGTCCTTCTTGCGCTACTAGTTGCTGTGATTTGGGGATTGAACTGGGTCGTGATAAAAATCGGACTCGATGAAATCCCTCCCCTACTTCTGGCGTCTGCACGATTTTTCTTAACAAGCATGTCCGGTATCTTTTTTATTAAAAAACCCGCAGCTCCTTTTAAAAGAGTGGCAGTGTATGGACTCGTAATGTTCGCTTTGCAATTTGGACTGCTTTTTATGGGAATGTATGCCGGAGTGACACCTGGCTTAGCATCCGTCTTAGTCCAGCTCCAAGTCTTTATCACTATTTTGTTAGGAGTGATCTTTTTTCAAGAAAAAGTACATATCTGGCAAGTCATCGGCGCGCTCGTTGCATTTTCAGGGATCGGTATTGTTGCGATGCATTTGGGCGGAGGACTAACTCTCACGGGATTTTTGCTGGTTATCGGAGCTGCTGTAGCTTGGGGTGTTGGCAATTTCCTCTCCAAAAAACTTGGAAAAATCGACATGGTCTCTTTGGTTGTATGGGGAAGCCTTGTGGCCTGGCCCCCGCTTTTGCTTGCATCTATCATCCTGGAAGGCCCTGATCAAATCGTTAATAGCTTTCATCATCTAACGTGGTTATCCGGCGGCGCAGTCCTTTATATCACATACCTCTCGACATTACTTGGCTTTGGACTTTGGAGTTGGCTGCTCCATCACCATCCATTAGGATCCGTTGCTCCATTTACACTTCTTGTCCCCGTGCTGGCAATTTTAAGCTCCGCTCTAATCCTTGGCGAACCTTTGCAACTATGGAAAATCGCTTCCCTCGTCTTGGTCATTGCAGGACTTTGTATTAATTTACTGGGACCTTCGCAGCGTAAGTGACCGTCCTGCCAAACATAACCCTGAAGGCAACTTGAAGCCATTTCAAAAATGCTTTTCGTCTTGTTAGGATGGGATCAATGCAGGAAACCTTTTGGCAATTCCATCCTTAATGTTCTTATCTAGCGTTGAGGCATCGAATTCCAGCTCAGTAGTCGTAGCCAGAAGAAAGCTTAAAAAATAGTAACCGAATTCCAATTGTTGATTCTTGACCTTCCAACGCTCCAATACCTTTAACCGATTCACTACACAGTCAATAGATGTTTCACCATCAGATCCTTTCTCTAATGCATTAATAAATTTAGAGTCTTTCAGTAACCTAAACATTATGTTACAACTATTCCACTCGTTGCCATCTGCATAGAAAAGTATCTTTCTTGTTATTTCTGCCGAAGCCCTTGGTTCCTTTTCCCATCTAGTTAAAAAACCAGCCTTAAGTTCTTGTTTAAGCTCATCTTGCAGATTGCAAAATCTGCCTTTTCGACCTGTGACATGATCAAAAAATAGATCGTAATCTTCTTTAGCGCATAAACGTGCAATTTGTTTCCACTGCGTTTGTGTTAACTTAAGCGAATCCCAAAACCTCAAGCCCCTTGGACGAATTTTCTGTAATAGACTGTCGGAAAAGAAAATTTTCTCATTATTTTCTAGAGCATTCAAAACGAATCGTTTTGCAAAGTCATCCGAAATGTAATTAATCGCTGATTTATGATCCTGTGCTGTTATGCAGCAGGTTTTAAAAAGATCCCAAACTAAGTCAAGATTATTCGATGCATTATAAAAAGCACAACCTATTAATGAGGGCGACTCCCTAAGTAAAAACCTGATGTAATCCACAGGAGCTTTATATCTTATTGCAGTTTCAAGGCAGTTTCGGAAATCAACTCTATCCATCGGAAAGATTTTTTTTCTATCGCCAGTCGTCTTATATCAATGCTAAGACGCAGATTTTCCTGAAATAAAGCATTGGTAAAAAAAACCCTACGAGTACGACTACCCTTAGGGTTATCTAAATATTTGCGGACTGGCTCAAGCATTTCCACTGTAATATGCCTGCGGTTCAGGATAATGAGACCCATCGGGTCGTTGCGAACATTCTCTGATGAGAAAGTTGTTGAAGAAGCTAAACGAACGATCTTTTCAATTAATTGTTCAATCCGATTAAGGACTCTTTCTGTTACATGTTTATTCCAGTCCTTACACACGAAATAACAATGAACAAGTGCCCCGTCATCTGCATGGTCAATGATACTTTCGGCTACTGGTCCCCGAACAAAGAAATCCCCCGTTGCAACTTCCGGTTGGTGAGATGGTTGTATTGATAACATAAAAAACCCTATTAGTATTAAACTTTATGAAAACCATTATACTATATTTTTTATTTTAATTAAATAAATGATTTTACTATTAACTCATTGATGCTTAGCATCTTACAATCTTGAATTTCACGTATTTTTCACAAGGGTGGATCTGCCCACAAGAAAGCTGCAGCAAGGTCTTTAAAATTGGGTAAATAACCGCAGCGACCGTTCTGCCAAACATAACCCTGAAGGCAATTTGAAGCCGTTTCAAAAACGCTTTTTATTATAAATCACTGATAATATGAAGTTTATAGTATGGAATGCATTCCATACTTTAAGCCATAAAAATGGGATTGCATTCCATAGTTTTGTCTGATATATTTGTATTGGAGTCCAATTATGTATCAAAAAATCGTAGAAGTCAGTCAACAGTTCTTGAAAGTCAAACACTCTCCGTACAAGAGGTATTTGATACGAACGAATAAATTCTCCCATCGCATGTCGATGATTTTGGGCCAAAGGGGCGTCGGAAAAACCACCACGCTTATTCAGCTTTTGTTAGAAGAGACTAAAGGAGACCGTTTTGATCCTCGGATCTTGTACGTTCAAGCCGACCACTTTGCATTGGGCAGCATGTCCCTTTATGAAATCGCCGAGCATTTTCAAATGCAGGGAGGAAAGTGGCTGGCCATCGATGAAATTCATAAATATCCCAACTGGTCTAAAGAACTTAAGAGCATTTACGATACATTCGTCGATTTGAAATTATTTATCTCGGGAAGCTCGGCTCTTCAGATCTACAAAGGAAGCCATGACCTGATTCGCCGCAGTACCTCTTATTTGATGCAAGGCCTTTCATTTCGTGAATATTTGGAATTAACCCATGGGTTAGAGCTTCCGTCATGCACTTTAGAAGAGCTTTGCCAAAACCATCTAAAAATTGCCGATAACTTAATTCGTCTGCTCGAAAAAAGCGGCTTAAAAGTGATCCCTGAATTTAACAAATACCTAAAAATCGGGTATTACCCCTACTACTTCGAAATTAACGATGCAGACGCCTACAAAATCACTTTAGAACAAAACTTTCATATGACGATTGAGTCGGACTTGGCATCGATTTATCCACATCTAGCAGGAAACAGCGAAAAGAAGATCAAACAACTACTCTCATTCATTGCAAGCGCTGTGCCTTTTGTTCCCAACTGGCAAAAAATCATGCAAATTCTGGAGATCGGCGATGCGCGCACACTCAAAGCTTACTTTTCTCATTTAGAAGACGCCTGCCTGATCGCCTCGGTTTTCAAAGCGTCCAGCAAACTTGCTAAGCTTGAATCCTCCGGAAAAATTTACTTGGATAACACAAACCAACTCTTTGCGATTTCTTCGAAGGAGCCGGAGAAAGGAACCGTCAGAGAAACTTATTTTCTAACCATGCTCACTCAAAATCATGAGGCCTCACTCCCAATGAATGGCGATTTCCTCATCGACGATCTGTATCTGTTTGAAGTGGGGGGGAAAAACAAAACGTTCACTCAAGTCAAATCGCTCCCTCATTCTTATCTTGCGCTTGACGATATGGAAATCGGCGTGGGCAATAAAATCCCGCTCTGGCTTTTTGGATTTCTGTATTAAAGAATTTAATGTTAAGAAGTAAGACTTTTTTGCTTTGAGCTTAAGTTTCGCAGCAGTTCTTTAGGCTGAAGACTTTTTAAGTCTTGTTTAGAAAGGCCGGTCATTTGAATCACTTGTTCCAAGGAAAGACCATTGCTCATCATTTTTCTAGCGATATCCAAACGTCCCTCTTGAAGTCCCTCTTGACGTCCTTCCTGCTTTCCTTCTTGAAATCCTTCATCTTTAGCTGCATCGAGCATTCCTTTTGCATCGGCGGTATTCATGATGATTTTTTCATACCATTGGAGCTCGCTTTCAGTCCAATGGTAACGATCTAAAATGTTATACGCCTCTTTGATCTCAGGATGATGCGCTAAAACGTCTATGATGTTAGAACTTTCGTCGGCATGTTTTAAAAAGTAGTACCACCGATCTTCGATTGTGTTAAGCTCTTCGAGGGTTTTAGTAAATTTTGGAAGCTCGACAAATGTAAACCAAAAATCTTTTAGGTCATGCTCATACGTTTCTTTGTCTAAAATAACATGGTCGGACTTGTAATGGCTTTTTAATGGAAACTCGACATAGTCTGTAATAGCTAAAAAAATCACTTTTTTAAGGTCTTGATATTCTCCTCCCTTGCCAAAATGGGCACAGTAGGTTTTTGCAGCGTAATACTGCGCTCTTTTTTCAAAACCTGCGATTTTTGCTACTTGCATTTCGATGATATATTTGGACCCTTTTTGATCTCGGACGATGACATCTACAACACTTTCTTTTCGAGCTTCGATTTCAGGTATTTGCTTCGTGTTTAAAAATTCCAAATCAACAATTTTATCCTCATTCTCTAAATGAAAGACAGCATTGAGAAAATCCACAGGAATACGCTTATGTTTTTCTGCGCCAAACACCTTTTTAAACGCGAGGTCGTTTTTGGGATCTAAATATCTTGTCGTCATACAGTCAGTTTAACAATCGGATCCTTGCATTACAAGATGAATTTGAAAACCTTCTCAAAAGTAATCGAGGCACATCGCTTTCTTGACTTCGGAAAGTGTCTTGCTGGCGGTTTCTCTGGCATGAGCCGTGCCGATCTTAAGCAGCTGCCAGACAGCAGCAGGGTCTGCAGCAAAGTGCGCTCTGCGAGCGCGGATGGGATCTAGGAACGCTTGAAGAATTTCGGTAAGATATTTCTTGACGATCGAGTCCCCCAGGCCGCCCTTGGAATAGTGGTCTTTGAGCTCTTGGATATGGGCTTTATCGGTGCCGAACGCATCGAGGTATTCAAAGACAGGATTTCCTTCGACTTTGCCCGGGTCTTCTACACGCAGGTGTCCGGGATCGGTGTACATCCCTTTGACTTTTTTTGCGACGGCGTCGGGAGTGTCCGAGAGAAAGATAGCGTTATTCAGAGATTTGCTCATTTTTGCTTTTCCATCGGTGCCGGGAAGCCGGGAGATTTTAGGAATAAGAGCTTCGGCCTCGACGAGCACGTCTGTTTTGTAGATGCGGTTAAAGTGGCGGACGATTTCATTGGTCTGCTCGATCATAGGCTTTTGATCTTCCCCGACGGGGACTAAAGTCGCTTTGAAGGCGGTGATGTCGGCCGCTTGCGAAACAGGATAGACCATAAATCCTGCAGGAACGATTTCTCCATACCCTTTTTGAACGATCTCTTGCTTGACGGTCGGGTTGTGCTTGAGCCGGTTCCAGGTGACTAAATTGAGGTAGTAGAGAGTCAGTTCCGGGAGTTCTGGTAGGAGTGATTGGATGAAAATAGTGGTCTGGGCAGGATCAATGCCGACGCCGAGGTAATCGAGGGCAACTTCTAAAACATTCGTCCGGATCTTCTGGGGGTTTTCAGCATTGTCGGTCATCCCCTGAAGGTCTGCGAGCATGACAAACTGCTTATATTCTTTTTGAAGCAGGACCCTATTTTGGAGGGAGCCGACATAATGGCCCAGGTGCAAAGGGCCTGTTGGACGATCGCCCGTCAAAATGATTTTCTTTTCCATTGTTTTATCTTGCCCAATCAGGTTATTTTGGTGCAATGGAACGAATTGGAAACTACACTTTGGTTAAGAGTCTTGGGAAAGGAGGCATGGGCGAGGTATTTCTAGCCCAAGACGAGATGTGCCAGAGGTCTGTCGCATTAAAAAAAATCCGGGAAGAGCTGCAAAAGTTCCCCTCTATCCGCAGCCGCTTTTTAAGAGAAGCCCGCATTGCAGCCCAGCTATCGCACCCCTCCATCATCCCCATTTTTTCGATCTCCGATGAGCCTAAAAGCAGCTTTTATACCATGCCGTATGTCGAGGGCTTGACCCTGAAAGAGCTTTTAAAAGAGGCCCGTTTTAACGAGCAAAAAGGAGCCATCCCCCACCTGACGCGCATCTTTTTAGCGATTTGCCAAGCAGTTGCCTACTCCCACTCCAAAAAAATCCTCCACCGCGATCTCAAACCCGAAAACGTGATTGTCGGCAAATTCGGAGAGGTAATGATTTTAGATTGGGGGCTGGCTCAAGTGGCCGGCGAAGGCGATGATTTAGAAGAGTTCCCCGGGGCATCACCACACCTCACCCGGCCCGGCAAAGTCGTAGGAACGCTTGCCTACCTGGCTCCTGAGCGGGTGGGTGGAAAACCGGCTTCTGAGCAGACCGATCTCTACGCGCTGGGGGTGATTCTCTTTCAAATCTTAACTCTTAAACTCCCCTTTAAACGAGGCGATTTAGAGACTTTTCAGAAGCGATGGATGCATGAACAAGTCCCCGACCCTATTGAGACGGCGCCCGATCGAGACATCCCGCACGCGCTTTCCCAGATGGCGCTCCGTATTTTAAGCCCCGATCCTCAACATCGGTATACGTCCGTAGGAGAACTCATCGCCGATTTAGAGCTGTTTCTTGAGGGAAAGCCTGACTGGATTGTGATCCAGCGCCTCGATATCGATCAGAAAGAAGATTGGGAATTCCAAGAAATGATCATGTTGGCAAAACACATGGCGATTTCAAGGCTAAGAGAGATGGAATGGGTTAGCCTCATGATTTCTAAAGCCTCCTTTCCGGGCAACATCCGCTTGGAGACAACAGTGAAGCTTCAAGAAGATTGCCATGGCATCGGCTTTCTCATCGGGGCGGCAGATCCTTTAGAGCGTAAAGACCTCATGGAGGGCTTGTGCCTCTGGATCGGGGCTGTCGGAGCTCCCGGATGCCAGCTTTTTCGCAACAATATTGACGTGATGGCCATCCCCTCAGTTTCACTCGAGCCTGCAAGGCCCTACGATATCCGTATCGAAAAAAACGACCATCACCTCAAGCTCTACATTGACGGCGCTCTGCGCCTGCATTACCTAAGCCAAACCTCTCTTTTAGGATCGAAAGTCGGCGTTTTAAGGCGCGACGCAAATCTTGAAATCTCCCCCCTTCAGCTCTCCATTGGAAGCCAAAATGTCATGGTCAGCTGCCTCACGCTACCCGATGCCCTCCTCTCCTACAAAGAGTACGATAAAGCCCTTGCCGAATACCGAAAAATCGCCATTTCATTTCCGGGAAGAACAGAAGGGCGTGAAGCTAGATACCGTGCAGGAACAACGCTTGTTCAACAAGCAGCCTACGATGATGCATTGGAAGAATTCGGCAAGCTGCATGGCACAGCAGGGGCCCCGCTCGAATATTTAGGAAAGTCGATTGTCTATCAAGCTTTAGGAGAATGGGAAGAAGAAGCCAAATGCCTGGAGCTTGCGATTAGAAAGTATGTAAAACATCCCCTCTTTCCCCGCCTTGTCGAACATGTAATCTTTCGCTTGCACGAGTCGTCTTCCCACCACCGCATGGCAGCTTATCATCTGGCTCTTTTAGCTCTAAGACACCTCCCTGAAATTTTCACCTCCTCCGACAACCGGCAAATCTTAGAGCGCATTCAAAAACAGTGGGAGGCTCTCCCCTACTTCCCTCCCAATGCAACAGCGGTTCAACTCGCATTTCTCCTCGCCCGTCCGCTCACTCTCTTAGAAATCGTTGAATCAGGCCAGTGGGTTGAAGAGTCGTACTTTGGCCTTTTAGAACTCGGCGCCTATGAGCTTGTCCGAAAAAGCCCTCATTTAGAAAAATACCCTGCTGCCGCAGCAGCACTTGGCGCTGCAGAAAAAGATGAACTCCTGTCTACCATCTTAAGCCCAAGACTCAGCTCTTATTTATTCAACCTGCGCATTGACCGGGGAGAATTTGCAGATCTTGACGATTCAAATTTAGACTTAACACTCAAGCTAACCGCTTTAATCGCAACCAGAAGATTTGAAGAGGCAGCCGCCCTTTTTGATGAGATCCCGCTCGAACAAATAACGCAAGAGAGCTCTCCCCTCTTCGTGCTCTATGGGTGTTATCTCTGGGCTGTGGAAGGAGAAGACATCGCCAAAGCCCACTTTAGCGGGATTGAAGAGATGCCCCATCCTCCGGCAGCCTCACTGCTCCCTTATTTTATCATGGGTAAAATCGATCTGACCGGAAACTGGTTTAGAGGCGCGTTTTATTGGGAAAAGCTCTCTCTCTTTAGACAACTGCTCCTCCTTGCATACGCAATGGATCATGACAAAGAGGCGCGGCATTACCAAGATGAAATCAAAAAGCTAAGAGCTTTTAACGATTGAAGAGCTTTTTAATAAAACTGAACGAAAGAATTCTATCCAGGATTGATCTCCAAAATGTCTTCTTTGGGAGCGGACTTTCCACAGCCTTTACAGGACCTGGACTCATCTTGAATTCGTCTTCATCAAGAACAAGAACTGGATCGTACAACGACCCGGCAATTGTTTCAGCAAGAAGCGCAGGAAGAAGTTGTGCATGTGTTTGCAGAGCAGGAAGGACTCCTGCAACCATCCCTTTTGCCATTTGCATCAGAGAATGGTCCTTATAAGGCGCAAAAATGGTCGCGTTGAGATTATCATAAAACGCTTGAACTTCTGCAGGTGTTAAATCTTGCGGTGCTCTCTTTATCTGTTTTGCTGTTTCACTTTTTGCATAAAGCAAGATCAGCGGGATTAAGAGCGGCACGATAATTTCTAGCATCTCTCTAGTTTGAGCAGTATTTGAGAGCTCTCCATTGAAATATTCCAACTCTTTTCGACTTATCATAGTAACAAGTTGGTCAACTAGAGGCATCGCGAAAGAATCGGTTTGTCCTCGAATAATTTTTGATAGAGTTTTTTTGGCATTAGAAAATCCATATTTCCGTTCAATGAGCGTAGCAATCCTCTTTTTCTCGAAACGTTTTGTGAAAGAACCTTTGGCAGCCCGCAGCTTTTTAATGTGAGATTGAATCTCTTCATCTTGCAGAATGTCGGCAAATTTATTGACCCCTCTTATCAATGCATTCGTTGCAATTTTATTATCAATCGTCCCCTTGAATAACCATTTAATGATACTTCCAATTAAAGGTGAGTCAACACATTTGCTAGCGAGTG
>JBGPMV010000001.1:0-36627 GCA_041487155.1 Rhabdochlamydiaceae bacterium | reverse complement strand
TGATTCGGAACCAGCCGGCAGGAAATTTTTGCACAGGCCTCGCTCGGAATCACCGTCTTAAATCCCGCGCCTGTATAACCTCCGGAAATCCCATTAATCTCAAGTGTCGGCCGGATGGTGCTCGATTCCCAGAGAGAAAAGTTCCCTTCCCCCTGAAAAGCCTTGATGCCGAATTGCTTTTGCAGGTGCGCCATATCGACCTCCTGTGAACATTCTTGCAACTCGTCTTGTGTAGGAACAATCACCCCATCATAAAATCCGGGGACTGTAACCACACCCTTGCCATCCCACAATTTTGCCAGCAGCTGAATGAGCGCTCGGTTAGGATTTAAAGCGATTCCTCCATGAATTCCCGAGTGGAGATCAATCCTGGAATTTACGCACTTCACCTCCATAGCCACAATCCCTCTAAGCCCTATGCTAATAGCAGGCGTCCCAGGCGCCGGCAGCCCCATATCTGCAATCAAAAGATAGTCGGCTTTAAGCTGCTCCTTTTTTTCTTTCAAGATCTCGAGCGCGCCCGAGCTTCCGCACTCCTCTTCCCCTTCGACAAAAAGTTTGATGTTGAGGTTCACTTTTTTGCAGAGATCAAAGACTGCCCTCAAAGCTGCAAGCGTATTAAAACACTGCCCCTTGTTATCCGAAGCGCCTCTGGCATAGACAGCTCCTTCTCTAATCTCCGGCTCAAAAGGAGGAGTTTTCCATTTTTCAATCGGATCGATCGGCTGCACATCGTAATGGTGATAAATGAGAACTGTCGGCCGCGATGGATCTGCGATATAGGAGGCAAAAACAACCGGATGCCCTTTCGTTTTCCAAATATCGATCTGAAAGCCGATCTCTTTGAGATAAGCTCCGACCCACTCCGCCGCCCTGCGGATATCTTCTTTATAAGCCGGATCGGTACTGATGGAGGGGATTTTTAAAAAAGAGAAGTAATCGGCAAATAGTTTTTTCTCGTGGTCCTTATACCAGGACTTAAGCTCTTCAATGGACAGTTTCGTCATAGCTGATCATCCATGATGGTGGATGCGCTTTCGACGAGATAGGCGGCAAGAACAGGATCATCCCCACCGATTGTCATTTCAACTTCCATGTGACCATCTTTTGTCGGCTGTCCGCACGTAATGAGAACATAACACTGATTATTTTCTGAAAGAGCTTGGATAACATTTTGACTCTGCTCTTTTTGAGCCGTCGCAAAACATTTCAGCATATCAAACCTTTTGTTCGGGTTGTCAACTTTTCTCTTCAATTACAAACTCTATGTAAATTCAATATAAAATACATCGCATAATTTAATATTAAACTGCAATCGCTCTTTTCGATTAAAATTATACTTTACCTTCTTGACTGTTAACATTTTAACGTGTTTAATAGATGAAGAATGAGGAGGATTTCCATGGGGTTTTTTAGAAGGATTTTTTTGTTTTTTGCAGTGAACGCGCTGGTTATTTTTACGATCTCCATTATTTTAAAGCTGTGCAACGTCCAACCTTACCTTCAATCACACGGCATCAGCTACGGAGATCTTCTCGTGTTCTGCCTTATTTGGGGGTTTGGCGGCGCATTCATCTCTCTTGCGCTCTCCCGCTCCATGGCAAAATGGATGATGGGCGTCAAAATACTCGACCCCAATACCCGCGACACGCAAGGGAAAGATTTGATCCACGTCGTCTATTCTCTAGCAAGAGCTGCCAATCTTCCCACTATGCCCGAAGTCGGAATCTATGAGTCTTCCGAACTCAACGCTTTTGCAACGGGGCCTTCCCGCAAAAGATCGCTCGTCGCTGTCTCCCGCGGCCTGCTCAATAAAATGTCTCCTCAAGAGCTCGAAGGCGTTCTCGGCCATGAAATCTCCCATATAGCCAATGGAGACATGGTCACAATGACGCTCATCCAAGGCGTCATCAACGCCTTTGTCATGTTCTTAGCCCGCGTGCTGGCGTTTGCCCTCTCAGGCATTGGAAACAAAGGCAGCCAACGCTCTTCCAATGGCTCGTATTACATGCTTGTCTTCGTGTTCCAGCTCGTCTTCATGTTCTTGGGAATGATCGTGATTGCCGCCTACTCTCGCTTCCGAGAGTTCCGCGCAGATCGCGGCGGCGCAAAACTTGCAGGCCGGGGTAACATGATTTCTGCCTTAGAAGCTCTCAAGCGCACCCAAGAAGTCGTCGATCAAAGATACGAAAAACCTGCCTTCCAAACCTTCAAGATCTCCAATCCCAGACGGCATGGAATTAGACAGCTCTTTTCAACCCATCCTCCATTAGAGGAGCGGATTGAGCGATTGAAACAGCTTTAAGCTAATTCAGGAGGGCTTTGAAGTGGTCGAGGAGGACGAGCTTGTTGTTTTCGATTTCGAAAACCTCTTGGGGATGGATGATTTCGCAGAGGTTCTTTAAACTTTCGCACTTGAGAACCACAAAGTCGACCTCATCCAGGGAGGAGAGAAGCGAGATGAATTCTTCATCAGGGTCGGAATCTCTGACATAGACAATCAGTTTATTATCGGTGTTTCGTGTGGCAAGCTTGCGGATGCTGCGGAAAAGCGCAGTGGTAATTCCCTGCGTACTATGGATGCCGAGGACGACATAGTGTTTGTCTTTGAGGGCTTGCTGCAGAGCAAAGAGATGGTCTTCATCAAACACTTTGTTATCGACGTCGAATTCGAGTAGGCGTGTCGCCAGATCCGAAAGATTAATGCGGGCGCACCCGAGCCGCTCGATAGCAATTCCCGCCGCAATATTGGCAAGCTGGGCAGCATCAGCAAATTCAAGCCTATTTCCTAATGCGACACTCACCATCGCAAGCACGGTATCTCCGGCGCCTGTGACGTCTTTCACTTCTTTAGAGCGGACAGGAAAGTCGAGCCTTTCCCCTTCGCGGGTGAAGAGCGAGATGCCGGCTTCTGACCTTGTAATCATGAGCAGATCGATGTTCACCTTTTTAAAGAGAGCTTCGGCCACATGCTCAAGAGAAGCGGTGTGGGACATTTTTGCGGCAGCATACGCTTCTTGCAAATTAGGCTTGAGAACAGTTGCGCCTTGGTATCTTGTAAAGTCATCGCCTTTGGGATCGACAATGACCGGAATATTGCGAGCTTTAGCCATGTCAATGACTGCCATGAGAAGCGAGGGCGACAAAAACCCTTTGCCATAATCGGAGATCGCTAAAATATCGATTCCATCCAAAAGAAGAGGAAGCCTTTCGACAACGGTCTGTTCGATATTTTCCGGGATGGGGGTAATCGCTTCAAAATCGACTCGGATCACTTGTTGAGCGTCCGCAATCAGCCGATTTTTTACAGGGGTTTGATAGGGAGTTTGGACAATAAGTCCATCGACATTGACACCTTCGGCTGCAAGCGATTTAACGATGCTCTCGCCTGCAATATCGGCACCCACACGGCCGATGGCGACCACTTGAGCTCCAAGAGAAATTAAGTTGAGAACGACGTTACCAGCTCCGCCGGGACGTCCCTCTTGTCTTATGACATCAAGCACGGGAACCGGGGCTTCCGGCGAGATGCGGCGCACTTTTCCTGTCGTATAGGTATCATACATATAGTCGCCGATGACGGCGACACGTACGGTATTTAAACGACTAAAAATGCGGCTTAACTTTACCATGCAACGTTCGGGATTAAGTACTTGTTTACATAATCATCGACTGCTGTGTCAATGGTAAATTCAAGTTGAAGGGGTTGTCCGTATTTATTCATTTCAGCACACGTATAATTTTGGTATTGAGATGCTAGATCTCTTGGCATTTCAATATACTCAATCAGAGCCGGTTTATTCAAGGCTTTAAAAACAGCAGTCGCCAGTTCATTCCAAGTCGTCGGCCTGCCCATTCCAATATTGAAGATCCCGCCCCGCGTATTGTCTAAAAATTGGCACGTCATCTGGACGGCATCTTTGATGTAAATGAAATCTCGGCACTGTCCACCGTCGGCAAATCGATCGGGCTCGGTCGATTTAAAAAGCCGGATGACACCTTCTTGCTGGATCACAGGAACCATTTTAAAAACCATGGAGGCCATGCGGCCCTTGTGGGATTCATTTGGCCCAAAGACGTTAAAATATTTGAGGCCGACAAACTGATCGAGCACGCCTTCTCGGAGAGCCCACAAGTCAAATAAGTGTTTAGATTTTCCGTAAAGGTTCAGAGGCTGCAGCTCGTCTAAAAGCCCATGGCCGTCTGAAAATCCTCTTTCCCCATTTCCATAGGTTGCTGCAGACGATGCATAGATAAACCGAATTCCATGCTTCAAAGAATATTCGGCCAGTTTTTGGGTATAGAGCGTGTTGTTTTCTTTTAAGAACTCTTCGTTTTGCTCTAAAGTATCAGAGCAGGCCCCCAGATGAAAGATCGCGCTGATTTCACTGCCGCGCCCCTCTAGCCACTGATGCAGCTTTTGGATCGGGACCATTTCTTTGTACTGTTTATTTTGAAGATTTTTAACTTTTGCAGGATGATCCAGCTGATCGACTAAAATAAGGTTTGAGGTGTGACCCTTGTCATTGAGATATCGAACGATTCCGGAACCGATGAGCCCTGCAGCTCCTGTAACGATGATGTTTTTCTGATCCATAAGAGGAGAAGATTAGCACAAATGCGGGGTTTATCCGAATAGATTTTTTCGAATTTCCTTCCTAAATTCCTGAGCATGAATATACTGTTTAAATTTTTTTTCATGGGCTTTGAACTCAGGATGGTGGATGCTTCGCTTTCCCCTCCTCCCTTTCACGGGCGGAAAAACATGATGAAGGGCTTCATGGTAGACAATGTAGGCGACAAAATAGTCCGGAATATGCGGCGCATCGAGGTAGCGATTGATGCGGATAAGCTCGGATTTAAAGTGATACGATCCTAAAACAATCCGTCTAGGTGCGCGAGAGCGCCGGCGGTTGAACCAAGTAATTTTAAGACTCAGCTTTCCTTCAAAATACTCTGCGTTGACTCGGTTAAAAATATCCTCGAGGTGATGATGCTCACCTCGGGGATATAGGAGGACTTTACGTCTAAATAATTTAAAAAATTTAAACAAAAAGTTACGCTTTATGCGGCTGGGCCACTTCGCCTACAATATTGAGTATGTAAGAGCATGCGACACCCTCTTTGAGCTTCAGGGTCATGGTATGCGCGCCAGTCGTTTTAAGCGGCTTATTAAGGCCGATATTGCGGCGGTCCATTTGAAGACCTTCTTTGGCAAAGAGTTCTAAAATGTCAGAGTATCCTACAGAGCCGTACATATTACCTTCCTGATCGACTTTAACAGTGATCGTGAGGGTCAGGCCTTGCAGTTTAGCTGCGAGATCTTCGGCTTCTTTGCGATCGACATCTGCTTGCTTTGCACGCTCGGCTTTAAGGCGCGCTTGCATGCGGAGCGTATGCTCGCTTGCAGGAACTGCTTTTTGCCGAGGGAGAAGGAAGTTTCTGGCAAAGCCGGACTTTACAGAAATCACTTCGCCGCTGCGGCCGATATCTTCGACATCTGAGATCAGTAAGTATTGTTGTTTCATCGTATAACCTCTTAACCTTCAGACACGAATGGCACAAGCGCCATGTAACGTGCTTGTTTGATCGCTTTAACTAGCTTCCGCTGATAACACGCAGAAACACCAGTAATCCGGCGAGGAATGATTTTACCTCGTTCGGTGATGAAGCGGTAAAGCGTCTCGAGATCTTTGTAGTCGATGTGCTTAACTCCCGCTGCAGTAAACGGACAGCTCCGTTTTTTCTTGGGGGCAAAAGGGGATTCCATATTACTTACTCTGGTAAAGGTTGAAATTCAATTTTTTCTGGGACTTTAGGGGTCCGTGTCGTCATAAAACGAAGGATGTCTTCTGTCAGACGGTATTCTCTCCACAGCTTTTCCATCGCCACTGTCGGGATAGAAAAGTAGAACAGAAAGTAATGGCCTTCTCTTTTCTTGTTGATCTCATACGCAAGCTTCTTGCGCCCTTGATCAAATATTTTATGTATTTCTCCCCCTTTATCAGTGATGTTGCCTTTCATCTTGTCGATGAGTTTTTGACAAGCATCGTCTGTTAAAGCGGTCGATAAAATGTACATCCCTTCGTAGAGATGCCCTTTATTCTCGTTTTTCGCCATTTCTAATGACTCCTTAATATTAACTCTTTTTTGTATTCGCAAGCGTCATGGCTTTTTGCATCCCTTGCAGGATCCAACAGTCCAAAACATCTGCGGCGTGGTTAAAAACATCCGGTAACTGTAGCTCATCTTGACTATCAAAGGGCGAGAGCACAAACTCTGCTAAATCTCCACCCTGAGGATGCCCTACGCCTATGCGCAGGCGAGGAAAATCCCTTGATCCAAGGTGCTCTTCGATACTCCTTAGGCCATTATGTCCGCCATGGCTGCCTTCTTCTTTAAGGCGCATCTCCCCTACAGGAAATGCAATATCATCGACGATCACAAAGGTCCGCTCAGAAGGCACCTTAAAAGCCTTCATCGCTCGCAAGACGGCTTCTCCGCTGCTGTTCATATAAGTCAGAGGCAGGACAACGCGTACTGCTTCTTTTCCTACACGGCCTTTAGCTACCTCTGCTGACATCTTCTCCGCTTTCTTAAACGTCATTGCATGCCGTTTTGCAAAATGCATCGCCGCGCGGAATCCAACGTTATGCCGGGTCTTTTCATAAGCCTTACCAGGATTTCCTAGTCCCACAATTAAATACTCTTTAGTTGCTGCGTTTTGAAACGACAACAACGACTTCATCCATTTTAGCAAGGGGTTTCACTCCTTGAGGAATTGATATGTCGGACAGTTTCTTCGATTGCTTGATCCCAAGATCTTGCACATCAACTAAAAAGTTAGCAGGAATATGCTTGGGCAGACACTCCACACGCACATGGCGGATGATTTGTCTTAAAAAGCCTCCCAGCTTCACTCCTACGCACTCGGCAACACCGATGCATTGAATCGGCACTTTCACACTCACAGGCACGTCATCGAAGAGCTCTTCGAAATCGATATGCGAGACATGATAGGTCGTTAATTGATATTGAATATCCTTAATGATGGCGCGTTTTTCTTTGCCATCTAGCTTCAAATGAAACACCGTGGTCCCTAGGTGGCCCGGCTTCATTTGTCTTAAAATAGCCCCCATTTCATCACTACTCAAGATCAACTGAACATTCTGTTGACCTGCTGAGTAAAGAATCGCTGGGATCTTTCCTTCTCGTCGAATCTGCTTGGTGTCGCTTTTTTTTGTTGAAGCGCGCACCTGAACAGTCAATTTCATAGCATACTCCCGTTCGGTTTAGTAAAAGTGAGATATTTCTAGATGGATTCTAAGATTGCGCGAGCAAAAAGAGGAGCTACAGAGACAACTTTCACCTTCTTGGATTTAAACCGAGAAGGAACCGTATCTGTTAAAATCATCTTTTCAATCGCACCCTCTTCAAACGCTCCGCTGACAAAGAGACCGTGAGTGGCGGCTGCGAAAATCTTTTTCGCTCCGCAGCTTGTGCACACACGCGCCGCTGTCAACATCGTTTGACCGGTTGAAATCAAGTCATCGACCAAAACTACGTTTTTGCCTTTGACATCCCCCGTAAGGGCATGACTTTCAACCCGTTTTGCACTCATGCGACGCTTATCGACAATACCGTCGGAGGTTTTAAGATCTTTTGCAAACTCTCTCGCACGCCAAATGCTACCGATGTCGGGCGCTACCATCACGCTTGTGTCCCATCCCTCTTTTCGGATCTCCTCTATTAAAAGAGAATCTCCCGAGAGATGAATCAGCGGGATGTTAAAAAACCCTTCGACCTGCGGTGAATGCAGATCCATCGTCAGCACCTTGGAAGCCCCTGAGGCCTCCAGCATTTGCGCGATGAGCTTTGCAGAGATCGGATCTCCTTCTTTCACACGTCTGTCTTGGCGGGCATACCCAAAGTAGGGCATGACAGCTGCCACAGAGCGCGCTCCGGCTCGCTTCAAAGCATCAATCATGATGAACAATTCCATGAGATAGAGGTTAGGATGTTGTGCGATCGTCTGTAAAACGAAAACATCTTTACCATGGACATTCTCTAAAATTCGAACGCCTATCTCGCCATCTGGAAATGTCTCAATCCGGACTTTCCCCTGCTGAATTCCGCCCTGCTTACTAATCTTACCGGCAAGCTCCGGATGGGAGCTCCCGCTAAACAGTATGCACGACTTCATTTTCGGCATTGAAAAATCCTAATTTTAAAGAGGCCACAGCCTCTAAATGTTGGGGTGGAAGGACTCGAACCCTCGAATGGTGGTACCAAAAACCACTGCCTTACCACTTGGCTACACCCCAATACGTAAGCCGACCAAGATACTCGACTGACATATTTTAAATCAACAAGTGCTCTGCCATTCGAGAGTAAAAAATTTATTGTACAGGCGGCTTACAAAGCTTTTTTTTGTTTCTTTTTTTAAAGCTTTTCTTAAGACTCTCAAGAAAATTTTGACAATATGCCTTGGGATCGAAAACAACCTCATCGGGTTTTTCCTTTATCTGCGTGGAGGACGCCCATACTTTGCCTATGCTAATATAATGGTCATACGAATAAGCAATGTCTGCTGGAAGTTCTCCCTCGAGATGCGGATAATTCGCTCTTACTTCTTCAATTAATTTTGCCGGCATTTCACGTACGAATTCCAAATATTTAAAAATTACCTTACGCTAGGGCGAGTCTTCTGGAAGTAGAGTCGCCATTTTTTCAAACGCCCCGTCCTGAAAATACCTTTGTCCAAAAGCCTGGCATTCGGAGTCCTCTGGCTCATTCTCATCTGAAGACAAATATCTTTTAAAAGGCTCATCTAACCACCGTGTAGTAAGAAATATCCGTTCTTCGGGCGAAAAAATCTTAGGTAATAGGGAGAGACTTCTTTCATCTTGCAAACCAGATAGCGCATAAGAATCATACCCGTAGTTATTCTTTATCAATATTGCTCTACATTGAGCTATATTTAGACCAAATTCTCTTAACCTGCCTTGTAAAGAAGACCTCTTTTCCTGACATATAGCCCAAAGCTGGTCTGCTTGCATTTTGAGAAAATACGCAGCAACACAGACAAGTGCTGCCGCTACTCTAAAGCTTCTTCGCTCTTTGGAAATTAAAAAGACGTTGGCTACAAGAGAAATCGTAGAAACAGCCTGCGACAGCACAGACACCCGCCCCGACCAATGTCCTAATGAACTTAAAGCGTTAATTGTACTGTCACAAAAACTCGCATCGAACTTGATGGTCCTATGAATAATCCATTCAGAAATAGGTTGATTTTTTTGTCGGCTAATGAACTCTTGCAATGCAGGAAAATCCTCATGCTGCGGTCTTTGCGCTAGAGGCTCAATTGTCGCCTTGCGCAAAATATCGTCATCAGTGATGTCCGGACCGACACCAAAGAATTTAAATGCATACGTTGTTACTGGAGTCATACCCATGCAAATATTTTAGCAAGCCTGCATGGAAAAAAACAATTAAAAATTAAACCTTGAAAGCCTTCTTGATCATTTGGCGGTGGACAAAGAGGTATTCACAGCCTGAGTAGAGCGTGTAGGCAGCGGCAAGGCCGGCAGCCATCCAGCTCATTTGTTGAAACGATTCCAGGGAAAGGCATCCCTTCGTATATGGAATCATCAGTATTAAAATGAAGAAAGTCACAACTGCCTGCACAACGGCTTTGACCTTGCCGCTAGCCCGAGCTGCCAGCGGAATCCCCTGCAGGGCGCACAGCGAGCGGAGCGTGTTGACCAGAGAGTCTCTCCAGAAAAAGACCAGCACGATCATGAGAGGAAGCTGAAGGTCTCCTTGCGTAAATGCAAAGAAAACCGAGAGGCGGAAAAAGCTATCGGCCATCGGATCGAGGACTTTACCAAGGCTTGTGACTTGATTTCTTCGTCTTGCAAAGAACCCGTCGAAAATATCGGTCAACTCGCAGAGCGCCACAATGACCAGCAAAAGATAAGGAAGAACTGTCCCGGACACACCCCAACTATCTGAAAATAGATAGAGCGCCACAAACAGTGGACTCATGACAACCCGGAAAAAAGTGAGAACTAGTGGTAATCGCATCTGTGGAATACGTATACAAAGAGTCAGGAATTAATTGTAGTCATTTTTTCTACAAGCGCTAATTGACCGCATGCCGCAGCGATATCTTTCCCCTTGGTGTAGCGCCATGTCGTAGGAATTTTCGCATTAATGAGTATTTCTCTAAATTGTTCGATCGATTCTTTGGAAGGACGGTTTAAACGAAGACCCTCAACCGGATTGTACGGAATGAGATTGACCGTGCAAGGATGCCCTTTGACAAGCTTTGCAAGCTCTTCAGCATGCTGCGGCAGGTCGTTGAGCCCTTCCATGAGCGTGTATTCATATGTAATGTCACGCCCTGATTTCTGTGCATAATAGAGCATCGCATCCAAAAGATCCGGCAGCAGGTATTTGCGGGCGTACGGAATGATCTTTTTTCTCAGCTCTTGATTAGGAGCGTGCAGCGAGAGCACCAAGTGAACGCTCAAATCTTCCTCCGCAAACCGGACAATTTGCTCCACAATTCCAACAGTTGACACCGTCACCTTTCTCTGAGATATCCCCAACCCTTTTGGATCGATGATGGATCTGATCGTTCGTAAAACGCTCTCGTAATTCTCAAACGGCTCGCCCATGCCCATGAAAACGATATGGCACACCCTTTCCCCTACCTTCGACAGGTAATGATCGGTCAAAATGATCTGTTCCAGGATTTCTGCAGGATCTAAATTTCTCAAAAGTCCTTTTTTGCCCGAAGCGCAAAAAGCGCACCTGGCCGGACACCCGACTTGAGACGAGACACAGACCGTCCTCCGATCAGGCGCCCGTATCAAAACCGACTCGACAAGATTGCCATCGACCAGCTCCCAAAGGAATTTGGTCGTTTCCCCATCGGAAGAATCGACAACTTTTTTAAGTTTAAGGCTATGAAGATGAAACGCCCCCGCAAGCTTTTGGCGAAGCTCTTTGGAGAGATTCGACATTTGATCCCAGGTCTCGACTTTCTTCTGAAATAGCCATTCAAATATTTGCTTGGCATGAAACGGCTTCTCCCTGTGCTCTTTGAGCCACTCAGTGAGCTCCGCTTCCGTGAGATTATAGATTTTTTTCACTAAAAAGTCGCAAGTTGAGAATTAAAGAATTCTATTACAATCCTGCGAATATGATCGGCCTGCTTATTCAAAGCGTCATTTTCATGAATCATTTCACGTAAGTTGTCCATCGCATGTTTTCCAACCTGATTAACAATAGGTAAAAATTCCATCTGCTACCCCTTAATTTGAGAAGAATTTTAACACTTTTGACAGAAAACTTCAATCGATTAAATTTTTTACTGATCTCTATCTGCCGAGTGCCCAATTAAAGAGCCGCTCAATCAAAGACGGTTGTATCTCTTCTCTCTGCTTTGGAGCTTGATCTGCCGTTGGGACTTTGTCTGGAACGGTGTTCTTTACAAGTTCAAGTTCTTGTAAAAATGATAGCCTATAGGTGGGATAATAGGGATTTTCAAAAAGGATATCCGTGAGATTAATGGAGTTTTGATTGCATAGATCTTCAAAATGTGATTTCAAGAAAGGTGGAAGCTTCGGATCTGAAAAGAGAACTAAAGGTTTAGACAGCTGCGTAGGATAATTACCTTTACCCTGCAGAGGTAGCTTTTCAGGATTGTGCAGAAGGAAAATTTTGTAGTCGGTTCCTTCAAAGTTATAATCCAGCGTTGTTTTCAGAAACTGAGAAGAAGTAAAAACCTCTCGAATTTTTCCATCTCCTGCAGGGTCATATTTCACAGGTTCAAGTTCTTGTAAAATTGATAGCTTATTGGATGGATAATAGGAACCCGGGGAAAAGATATCCGGAAGATTAATGCCTTTTTGAGTGCAGAGCTCTTCAATATGTTTTACCAAGAAAAAAGGAAGTTCCGGTTTTGAAAAGAGAACTAAAGGTTTGGAGAACTGGGCAGAAAAATTACTTTTATCCTTGAGTGGTAATTTTTCAGGATTGTAAAGAAGGAAAATTTTGTAGTCGGTTCCTTCGAAGTTATAATCCAGCGTGGTTTTCAAAAACTGAGAGGAAGAAAAAGCATCTCGGATTTTTCCATCTCCTGCAGGGTCATATTTCACAGGTTCAAGTTCTTCTAAAACTGATAACTTATAGGACGGATAATTGGGATCTTGGAAAAGGATATCCGTGGGATCAATGCCTTTTTGATTGGATAGCTCCTCGAAATGTTTTTTCAAGAAAGGAGGAAGCTTCGGATCTGAATGGAAAATTAAACGGTTAGAGAACAGTGTAGGATACTTATCTTTATCCTTTAGTGATAACTTTTCAGGGTTATAGATCAGGAATGTTTTGTAGTTGGTTCCCTCACAGGAATAATCCAGTGTGGTTTTCAGAAACTGTGAAGAAGTAAAAACATCTCGGATTTTTCCATCTCCTGCGTGATCATAAATTGTCCATAAGGGAGCACTGACAACCGGTTTAAAAACCAAAATTTGTGGAGGCACATAGATCTTGCTCCGTTGTTCATCCACATTGTGCTCAAGCGCTGAATGCTGCTCTTCTTTGAAACTTTCATGCACATCTCTTGGCTCTGCACTACCGGCAACTGAATCAATACCCATTGTGACCTCCTTTGAGAAAAAGATATTTTCTCAAAAAGATAATTACTGTACCATTTAAAAATCAAAATGGAGGTTTTATGAAAAAATTATTGTTTCTGTTGCTGACGGTCTCACTATCTACCGTCTTTGCAAAAAGCGGTCATAAATCACTGGAGAACTTAAGCGAGATTAATCAGATAATTCTTCTGACAGACATAACTCCTGCAATATCTAAAGAGCTGCTTGCGGGCCGGCTTCCAACGACAGCCGTTGAATGCCGTGAAAACATGAGTCTCCCGGTCGCGTATTTCATGAAGGCCCCATTTTTTTCTCTTGAGTGCCTTCCCAATCTCACCGTCAAAATTCAAAAGACCTGCTATGTTCGTTTCACAGAAAAACGACGAGGCTATTTAAGCGGTGATTTGAAAAGTTGGGAAAAAATCGAACCCATGCTTTCTACCTTATATGACACTACAGTAGGAATTAGCGCTGATAAGGCTCATCTGATCGTAGAAACGAGCGAAAATCCTGATTTTCAACTCCGTAAAAAAAAATAGGAAGTTTTTATGTTGAAAAAATGCTTAATTTTCATTGTTCTCACATGTTCGGTTCATGCAGCATTCTTAAAATGTGCTGAACCCGCCAATTTTATAAATGAACATCCTACCGACACTCAAAAGCCTAAGATTGCCTCCAACAGTAAAGGAGCGGCTGCTTTGCTTTTCTCAAAAGAGAATCTCGACAATAATGAGAGATCTTTTTTTGTTTCATTCAAAAGCTCCGAAGAGCCTTGGACAGAACCTCAGCGGCTTGGCTCAGCTTTCCGGAATAATCATTATCAAGTTGTTATGGATGAAACAGGCATGGCCTCATTTCATTGGATCGAACATAAAAAAGGCAAGGATGCCATTTATTATGGTCAAAAAACTTCCGATGAAATCTGGAGCGCTCCATTCTGCCTCGACTATAAAGGCAAGAGCGTCGCTATGCTAGACAATGGCACACTTGTCTCCCATGGAACTAACGATGACTTTGGTGAATTCATAGAAACCACTAAACCGATAGCTACCCAGTTTTTTAACCTAGCCTCATCTGATACAAATAACCCATCAGCAATGACTCTAGCTATCAACATTGAAGGACAAGGCTTTGGGCTAGCAATGCAATCGGATTGGATGGCTAATACAACCTCAATAAAAGCCTGTTGGTACAATAACGGCCAATGGTCACCTCCGCAACTCTTATATCAGGGCCCGTGTAGATCATACGATTATCGTAATATGACAGGATACCAAGGTCGTGATCTAGCTGTAGTCAAATGGGAAGATGATAACGGAATAAATATCATGACGATTACAGGTGAAGAGAAGTCTTCTGTCCATTTGGATAGAGTCTGGGGCTATAAGTTTGCGTTGAGCCCTAATGACGACATTTTTGTTGTTTATCAAGACGGCAATAGAAAATTTCTCCAAGCCTCTTATAAAGAGGCAGGTCAAGAATGGATGCACACCTGCGTGCCATTACCTAGGACGGGTTCTATAAATATCAAAGATATTAAAAGCGATCGCCAGGGCAATATGGTTGTGATTTGGACAGAGCGGTTCAAGTGCTTGCAAAATTTTAGAAACGTTTATCGATCTGTCATTTGCGGAGCTTTCTTTTCAACGAAAACCCGCGCCTGGTCCAATCCTGTTTTGCTCTCCTCTTCAAACTTCTCCTGCATTAAACCCTCTTTAGCTCTTTCCGGTGAAGGCCGAGGATGGGTCTCTTGGATCGTCTCTAACGGCTATGACAATGGTATACAGGTGGCAGAACTGACCTATGGGGACTAGCGCTCTGCACAAGCCTGGCCGGCTAAATAGCCGGTTGTCCAGGCGTTTTGGAAATTAAATCCTCCGGTTACCCCGTCGATGTTTAAAATCTCCCCGGCAAAGAACAGGCCGGGGACGATTTTGCTTTGCATGGTTTTAAAATCGACTTCTTTTAATGTCACACCGCCGCACGTAACAAACTCTTCCTTATGTGTTGTCTTGCCATCCATTTGGTAAGGGTCTGCATGGAGAGTTTGGGACAGTTTTTCTAGATCTGGGCGGCTCAGCTGCGAAAAAAGTTTATCTGCAAGATCTCCGCAGAGAGTTTTCCAAAGGTTTTTCGGAAGATCAAAAAGAGGCTGAACGCCTAGGGTTTTGGCAGGATGCTTCTCTTTGAAGGCTTTGAGCTCTGTTTTAACCTCTTCAAGCGACAGTGAGGGCACCCAGTTGATGTGGATCGTGGTTTTGTATTCAAGCGCGTTCAGCTCGCGGGCGGCCCATGCAGAGAGTTTAAGAACCGCCGGTCCGCTAAATCCAAAATGGGTGATCAGGAGAGGGCCTGTTTGCTTCATGCCCGCCGCAGGGACGGTGACGGTCACGCTTTGGACGGCCACGCCTGAGTGCACCGCAAGCCTTGAGGTAGGAACATTAAAGGTGAATAGAGAGGGAACAGGAGGCTGGATGGTATGGCCAAGGGATTCAGCCAGCCGGTATCCATCAGGGCTGCTTCCTGTTGCAAGAATGAGCGCTTTTGTACGAAGCGTCGTTCCATCACGAAACTGAATATGAAACTCTCCTTCGGTGTGAAAAATCGTGATGATGTGCTGACGGGTTTGGAAGTTGACGCCGAGGCGCTCAGATTCCTTTAACAACGCATCGATGATGGTTTGAGAGCTGTCTGTGACAGGAAACATCCGCCCGTCGGCTTCTGTTTTAAGTTTAACAGAGCGTTTCTCAAACCAAGCGATCGTGTCTTGGGGCTGGAACCTGTGGAAAGCCCCGAGCAACTCTTTCCCGCCTCTGGGGTAATTTTGGACAAGTTTTTGAGGATCAAAGCAGGCGTGTGTGACATTGCATCTTCCTCCGCCGGACACACGCACTTTTGAAAGGAAAACGGCTGATTTTTCAAGCAGCGTAACAGAGAGAGAGGGATGAGCCTCTTTTGCAGAGAGCGCGGCAAAAATTCCTGCTGCGCCGCCTCCGATGATCACAAGATCAGTGGGTGGAAATGTCATAATAGATGAGTACCCTGCGTGGTTTAAGGCTCAAGCCATTTATAAAAGCTGTAGGCATTTTTTGACCCAGCGCAGGCAAGAGCGTTTTTAAAAGGGCTTCGTCTTCTGCTAAGAGATCTTCCATGAAAATGTTATTGAACTCATACCCGTTGAAAAAAGTTCGTTTGGGAGGGTTAGGCGGATAAACATGAGGATTTTGGTCTGCGCATCGACCTTCTAAATAGGCAACTGTTTTGGCGCCTACAAACAAATCTGCCTTTGTGTTGATGTTAAGGGGGTTCTCAGGCGATCCTACCACGCCTTGTTTTGAGTTCAGCGTGAGGGTCCCTTTAGATTGGATGGCCGTAGAGATAACGTCTTTTTTGTACTCTAAATGATGGTCTGCTGCCATAAAGATTTCGTCTGCTTCCAGATGGCCATTGATATAGAGATCGCCTCCTTTGACATGAAGCTGGGTCACTTGCTTCCCGATTTCTTTGAGATGCACCTGTCCATGCCCTGATGAAATTGTAATCGGTTGGAGACGATCGGAGATGATCGGTGGAAGATCTAACGTTCCTCCCTGTGTTGTAATCGTGAGCGCCGTTGTTGCATCAAGCTCTAGACGCGCATCTTGCCCGAAGCTAAGCGGCCGTCCGGCTGTTTTGAGCTCTACGCTTCCTTGATGCGTTAAATGGACGGCGGCAACATTCCACAACTGTTCGCCCGTGTGAATCGTTGACCCCTTAAATTCGACTTCAACAGATTTGATCGACAGCTGTCCCATAACTCCCGGCTTGATCCCTCCGATATCACCCTGCACGATCACTTTTCCAGAATCGATGACGAGATTTTGAAGAGGTCCTTTTTTTCCAATAGCTCCTCGGATTTCAGTGGGGGATTTTCCGTTGTTTATCTTCAGCGACCGCGAACGGCTATCACTATCCAGCGTTGAGGTTAAAACAACCTTCCCTTTATTGTATTTGTTGGCATTTAAAGAGATTACATCTTTGTTAAACAAAGTCGTAGCGCCATCCAGCATGATATCGGCCGTTGTCGTGATATCATCCCCTAAAAAAATCTGCTTGGCCTTGTAATGCACTGGCCCTTTGATAGCGACTTTTTCGTGCTGATGAATGACCTCGCCCTCTACAGAAAAGCGCTGCGCCTCAACCGAGCTGCCGGCTTTAAGTGAGATCACTCCATCCGTAATTTCAATGCGACCGGCTTCAACAACCCCCGTATCGTTTAACACACTTCGGATCGCCTTTTGAGCCATCGGAAGCTTCATATAAACCTCACCGCCGATGAGCGCGCCTTGCTGCTCAATCGATCCATTTTTGAGGGGGGCATCGATAGCAAACTGGATCTTTTCATCGCCGTCAAATGCAAGCGTTACCATCTCTCCGCCAAGAAGAGCAATCTTGCCAGTCTTTGCAACGATTACACCTTGGTTGACGACTTTAGACGCCATCAAAACCACGTTTTGACCGGCTTCAATGCGCCCTTTGTTGACAATGGATTTATTTTCAGCGCTTGGATCTAACCTAAACTTATAAGAGCCGTTTAAAAAATCGTCATTGCGGATGTCAAGCGTCGATGCAATGAGTGTACCAACACTGACATGGGCTGTTTCAGAAAAAATAACACCCTGGGGGTTGATCAATAACAGCTTCCCATTGGCTTCCAGCCGTCCGCGGATCGTGGAGGCTCCACTCCCCTTGACACGGCAAAGAAGCGTTGATTTCGAGCTCGGTTGCTCGTACCTCACATGCTCTTCTTTTTCCAGGTTAAACTTTTGGTACTCTAAGATCGTCTTATCCGTGACGCGCAGCACCTCGCTTTGACCGGATGTTTCATGGGAGCACTCACCCTTGATAACTTCAGGCTTGCCCGGAAGCGCAGCAAGGCAAAGAGGCGCTGTAAGTAGTAGCAGAATTATAAAATTTTCCATGCAACTCTAAAATAAGTGATCGTGTTGGATGAACGGTGTCTTTCCGTCAGCGGGAACCCGACATCAAAGCTCCATTCCAGCTTCCACGGCCCGTGCAGGCGAATCCCCGGACCGACAGACATGAGCATTACACGGCCATCAAGTTTTGTATGATCGGAATCGTCATTTTTTTCACGCAAAATATCTGTGCCCAAAGAAAACGTCTGCCCCATATCGAGAAACCCGACAAATTGTAAAAACTCTCCCCACGTCTGTTTTTTGGACCACGGAACCTTGTGCGATCTAAGAAACGGCAGCGGCGCGTGGAGCTCCACGGTTCCATAATATCCACAATCGCTGATCCCCTCTGCCAAAGGATAGCCTCGGACCGTATCGATCCCTCCAATATAAAACTCTTCAGGGAGCGGCAGCTTATCGAGACTGAACTGAAAGGCAGTATTGAAAAGCAAAAAGCAGTTATATGGAAGCTCTTGCAGCCTTTTCCATCCCAAATTTGCTTTAAGAAATTCCCCGCCCGATCCCAAACGGCTGCTGTCATCGCTTTTTGCAGACGATCCCCCAAAAATCCCCGGAATGCCCCAGCCCAAAGAAAAGTTAAATAAATTGCGACCCTTCAAACGATCGATGTAGTCGATGTACATCCCGCCGCTTATAATCCTCAGCTTATCAAAGCTCGTTCGTTTTCCCCCACCGAAGTTCTGAACCTGCT
This sequence comes from Rhabdochlamydiaceae bacterium, assembly GCA_041487155.1. GTDB lineage: Bacteria > Chlamydiota > Chlamydiia > Chlamydiales > Rhabdochlamydiaceae > PALSA-1444. The sequence goes on along the minus strand of JBGPMV010000001.1, from coordinate 18,292 downwards.
TCACATCAAACGAAGCAAAACAATCGGTGTTGAAAATTCTCGTGCGCTGCAGAGCCTGGTTTAATTTAATTCCTCCGATATGGGATCTGCCCACATAACGGATGTGATCCACCTTGTCTGTTTTAAAGTTAGCGCATAGATACGAAACATCCAGCGAAGTGCCGATCGTATTGACAGGCGCATGATAAATAACATCGGTAAAGTTCAAATGAGACATAGGAGATCCCAGCACTTCTATCAATGTCAGTGCATCGCCGTACATAATCAAGTTGCCGTAATCGAGCCGGGTTCCCGTCCGCTGGTGCGTCGTGTGATCCGATCCATAGTTGTTGGTATCTTGCGTGAGATGAATCGGCCTCTTATCCGAAACTCGCACAATTAAATCGGCCGTTCCGAACTTTTCTCCCTTTTTAAAAACAGCGCCCACCTCCAAATCGGAGTTTTCGCCCAAAAGAAAAAGAGTTCTTAAAATTTGATCGTACTGAATGGGTTTACCCCGATATCGATCAAAATAACTGGCAATAAACTTGGTGCTATAAAACCGATTGCCAACAACCGATACATTCCCAAGACGCCCCTCAATCACCTCAATTCTAAGTACGCCATCCAGGATTTCTTGCGGAGGCAGGTAAACGCGCGTTAAAAAATATCCTTTATGCACATAGGTGTTTTGGATGAGGCGGCACATCTCTTTTAAATCTTTCATCGAAAGAAGACGGCCCAAATATTCCTTTACAAGACGCCTTAAAACCCTTCCACGAATGGCTGTATTGCCCCCGATCTCCACAGACCGAATGGTGACTTTTTCATCGCCTACATCCAACTCGTCCGCAGGAAGGTCAAATTCCAAAAGCGGAACTTCTTTTGTAGGCTCGACCTCTTTGACTTCATACTCTTCCTCAATCTGCCGATCGACAACGCCCGCAGGCGGAACCGGAGGAGACTGCGAGGCAGCTGTCAAAAAAGCCGTCTGCAAAAAAACCGAGCAAAACGTAACTGTTTTAAATCTGGGCATACCTATTCCACAATAATGCTCGGATGATTTTCCACAAAAAGAAGAATAGTCTCAAACAATATTTCTCTGAAAAAGAATCATCGTGGCTTTACCGATGAATTCAGAGAGCCTCGAATTTTATCGATCTCTTGTTCGGACAGGCCGGTAGTTTCGCAAATAGGCTGGTTTTTTAAACCTTGTTCTAAAAGTCTTTGCACAACTCGATACAAGGCAGCTTTTTCTCCTTCTGCTTTTCCCTCGGCTTTTCCCTGTGCTAGTCCTTTTTCCATGCCTTCATCGAATTTCTGATCCATAGAAGCATGGTAGGCCCATTCGTACTTTTCGGCTTGGTCATACGTGAGGAGCTCTTGGTCATTCCAGGAAAATCGATCTAATTCAGAAAAGGCTTTTTGGATGATGGGATCGTTGCCTATCAGTTTTTGGAGATCTTTTTCCGGGGTCTCTTCGGCATGCCTAAAAAAGTAGGACCACTTTTCAATCATGTTATTCAGCTGTCCAACTTTTTTAGTGAACTTGGGCAGTTCTAAAAATGTAAATGAAAAATCTTTTAAATCGTTTTCATAAGTTTCTCTATCTAGAACCACATGGTCAGATTTAAACGCTTTTTTATCGGGAAACATGATGTAGTTGGTGATGGCTAGAAAGATAACTTCTTTGAGCGCTGGGTAGTTTCCTCCGCTATGTGACTGCGCAACATAAGCTCTTGAGGCATAAAACTGAGCTCTTTTTTCAAAACCTTTTTCTCTAGCAACTTGCATTTCTACGACATACGTGCTTCCCATTTCATCTTTACACAAGATGTCGACGATGCTGGTTTTTTTAGAAATCGTTTCAGGATCTTGGATAGGTTTTAAAAAAGAGATATCAACGATCTTCTTATTTTCTCTGAACGTGATCATATCATTGAGAAAATGAATGAGGATGTCTTTATTCTTTTCCGTGCCAAAAATCTTCTTAAACGCAACATCATTTTTGGGATCTAGAAATTTGAATAACATCTTTTTCTTCCGTTAAAAACTTTAAGACCACTATGGATAAATTCTTGATTCTTTTCAAGCACACTTCAACTATTTTTCTCTGAATTGACTACTGTTGACGGTTGCGGTACAATGAGAAGCTATGATCACATTTCAGGAATTAATTTTCCGTTTGACAAAGTTTTGGGAAAAGAAAGGATGCGTCATCCATGTAGGACACGATCTGGAAACGGGAGCCGGAACGTTCAACCCCGCCACTTTTCTTCGATGCCTGGGCCCCGAGCCGTATCACTCCGCCTATGTCGAGCCCTCCCGCAGACCCTCTGATAGCCGCTTCGGAGAAAACCCCAACCGTCTTCAGCTGTTTCATCAATTTCAGGTGATATTAAAACCGTCTCCCCCCGAGACCCAAGCTCTCTACCTTAAATCGCTGGAAGCTGTTGGATTCAAGCTAAAAGAACATGACATCCGCTTTGTGCATGACGACTGGGAATCCCCCACTCTCGGAGCATGGGGGCTTGGATGGGAAGTGTGGTGCGACGGAATGGAAGTTTCTCAGTTCACCTACTTCCAAGGCATGGCAAGCTTGCCTCTAAAACCCGTCTCTGCCGAGATCACCTACGGACTTGAGCGGCTCTGCATGTATATCCAAAATGTCGACAACATCATGGACATCCACTGGAATGAAACCATGACGTTGGGCGACATCTCAAAACAAAATGAAGTCGAATGGAGCGCCTATAATTTTACCGAAGCTTCAACGGCGATGTGGCTCAAACACTTCGGAGATTTTGAAAGAGAAGCCAAACGGCTGATCTCCCTCCATCTCCCGCTCCCCGCTTATGACTTTGTCATTAAAGCCTCCCATGCCTTTAATCTTCTCGATGCAAGAGGCGTCATCTCCACCACTGAACGCACCGGCTACATTGGGCGGATCAGGGACCTTGCCCGCCTGATCGCCGGCGAATATGTCGCCTCGCGAGAAAAACTCGGGTTTCCTCTCACCCAGAAAATGAAACTGCCCTCCATCAAGCAGCCCAAAAAACCATCTAAAAAATTCGACAGCAGCAAAAAAAGAGATTTTCTCCTGGAAATCGGCTCCGAGCAGCTTCCCGCAACATTTGTCCCCATTGGACAGAGAAATTTAGAGCGAGCATTAAAAAATCTTCTTGAAAAAGAAGGGCTCTCCTTTGACTCCATGACTACCTACGGAACGCCCCGCAGGATCTCCGTCAAAGTCGAAGGGCTTGTAGAAGGCGCTGCTCCCCAAACCCTAGATAAACGAGGCCCCCCGGTCTCGATGGCCTTTGACTCTACTGGAGCATGGACACCCCAAGGCGAGGGGTTTTTAAAATCGGCCTCCCTTCCCGCCTCATCGCTAGCCTCCATCCGCGATGGAAGATCTAACCATCTTCGCATCGAAAAAGTCAAAGAGACCGAGTATCTTTTTGCTACCGTAAAAACCACAGGGAAAAGCACCGCGCATGTTTTAGCAGAACACCTCCCGGCTCTCATTGACAATTTAGAATTCCCTAAGAAAATGCGCTGGGGCACGCTCGATGTCTCGTATGCAAGGCCTGTCCATTGGATGGTCTCGCTCTTTGGAAAAGAAGTCATCCCTTTTATCTTTGGAGATGTCGTCGCTTCAAACTTCACCTTTGGACATGCACAAAGAACTCCCGGAAAAATCGTTTTAAAATCTCCCGATGAGTATCTTCCCAAACTCAAAGACCACAAAGTCCTAGCTGACGTTCAAGAAAGAAAAGCTTCGATCCTTTCCCAAATTGAGAAATTAGAAGCCAAACATAAGATCCAAGTTCTAGAAGTTGAAAAAGTGCTCCCGCAAGTCCTCCAGCTTGCCGAATGGCCCGAGCTCACCATAGCTTCCTTTGAGGATAGCTTCTTAAAAGTTCCCAAAGAAGTCCTCTCCTCAGAAATGGTCGAGCACCAAAAATATTTCCCTGTAGCAGAAGGATCTCATCTCAAAAACCTCTTCGTCATCACCTGCGACAACACACCTAACAACCTCATCCGCGAAGGAAACCAAAAAGTCCTCTCCGCTCGCCTCTCCGACGGTGTCTTTCTTTACGAGCATGACGTTAAAATCCCTCTTGAAACGTTTAACAAAAAACTCGCCACCGTTGTTTTCCAAAAAGACCTCGGAACCGTCCTTGAAAAAGTCATGCGCATTGTCGCAATCGCTCCCCTCATCAATCAAAAACTAGACATTGCTGATTCCCAAAAAACAGAAAGAGCAGCGCTACTTTCTAAAGCAGATCTTGCCTCCTCTCTCGTCAAAGAGTTCCCCGAGCTGCAAGGCACCATCGGAAAATATTACGCCCTTGCTCAAAAAGAAGACCGGGAAGTTGCCGGCGCCATCGAAGAGCATTGGATGCCCCGCTTTGAAGGAGCGCCGCTGCCCACCTCAGCTACCGGAACCATCGTCTGCCTTGCCGATAAAATCGACAACCTGCTCGGCTACTACTCCGTCGGATTAAAACCCACCTCTTCCAGCGACCCCTACAGCCTCCGCCGCCAAACCATCGGCCTTCTCAAAATACTCATCGAAGGAAGTTACAGCCTAGACCTCAAAGAGCTCCTCTCTCGTTGCAGCACACTTTATACCTCCTTCTCATCCCCGCTCATCGAAGAGATCTTAAAATTCATCACCGCGCGGGCAAAAGGCGTCTTTGAAGAAGTCGGATTTAAAAAAGATGAGATCGATGCCTCGCTTCGATCCCTCTGTATCGATCCCTATGATCAGTTCTGCCAAGTCAAAGCGCTGCACGCATTCCGCAAAACCCCCGCGTTCAAAGATCTATTTGAAGTTTATAAAAGAGCCAAGGGACAACTCTCCCACACAGTCGAGGCCCTCTTCAACCCCTCCCTTGCAACCGAGCCTTCAGAAAAGCATCTCCTCAAAGCTTTAGACGCCGTGCATGAAAAATGGCATTCACTTCTCTCAGAAAAACGGTACACAGCAGCCTACGAGCTTCTTTCAAAACTCCAACCTCCCCTTGCAGATCTTTTTGACCACGTCAAAATCTTAGCCGACGATCCCAAACTCCGCGCTAACCGCCTCGCGCTTCTGCAAAAAGTGTTTGGGTATTTTTCAACTCTGCTCGACTTTAGTCAGATTCAAGAATAGTAATAGTCTCCATGATGGGCTTTAAGATCTGCGCAACACGAAAAAGCTTAGCGTAGGCCATGAGTTTATTAACAATTGTGCCAAATAAGACGGATATGCAATTAACTTATATACAGATATTTATGATTAAATTTGTTTAAAAACACCGCTACAACAGTAAAAATAACTGTTTTTACCATATGACTAGATTTAAATAGAGAAAACCTAGTAGAATTACTGATAGGGCGGTAAATATCATGAGATTTTCCACTACAAAGACCATGGGTCAGCTGATTCGGTTTCATCGAAAGAAAAGTGGATTGACCCAAAAAGAATTAGCCCATTTGGCAGGGCTCGGAAAAACGGTCGTGTTCGATCTTGAAAAGGGAAAAATAACCGTTAAAGTGAGTTCTTTGTTAAAAATACTAGAAGTTCTAAACATCCGAATCGATTTTCAAAGTCCCCTGATGAATCTTTTTGAGGAGCACCTAAATGAGAAAGGCTAGAGTGTTTGTCGACGGTCATTTAGCAGGTGAACTGCAAGAGATTGAGAAGGGTAAGCAATACCGTTTCGAATACAAACCTACTTACAAAGGACCTTCAGTTTCTTTAGAGATGCCAGTCAGCCAGTTAGTCTATGTTTATGATCGATTTCCACCTTTTTTTGAAGGGCTTCTTCCAGAGGGTATCATGTTGGATGGGCTCCTGCGTCAGACCAAAATAGATAGAGATGATCTGATGGGTCAGCTGATCGCTGTAGGACAAGATGTAGTTGGGAATGTGACCATCGAGGCTAGCGAATGAACCGATGTCCGATCACCTATCGTTTATGCGGCAATGTTAAATATTCAGCAATGGGACTGAAGCTTCTTTCTCCAAAACTTCAAGAACTTCATGATTTCCCGTTTACAGCAAAAGAACAAAGAGAGCTTGCTCTTCAACAGGCTTCTAAAATATCTATCCAAGGAGTGCAGCCTAAATTAAGCGTTAAGCTGTATGTGGCAAAGGGTGAATTTGAACTGGTGGAAAAAGGAGGGACATTTATTTTTAAACCTCCTCATCAAATTTTCGATGAACTACCTCAAAATGAAGACTTCACAATGAGACTAGCAAGCCTTGTCGGCTTGGAAGTTCCTTTGCATGGCATGATTTACAACCGTGATGGATCCTTGACATATTTTATCAGACGTTTCGATCGGTTGCCGCGAGGTCGCAAGGTAGCAGTTGAAGATTTCTCTCAGTTAATGGGTTTTTCTAGAGATACCAAATATGAAGCTAGCATGGAGAAATTGATTCCTATGCTCAATAAGCACTGTACATTTCCACTGCTTGAAAAAAGGAAGTTGTTCCGCTTGACCATTTTTAATTTTTTAGTGGGAAACGAAGATGCCCATCTGAAAAATTTTTCATTAATAAGGCGTGAGGGCAAAGTTGAGCTGAGCCCAGCTTATGATTTGGTCAATTCGACCATTATTCTGAGCACTCAAGAAGAACTGGCGCTTCCTTTAAATGGTAAAAAAAACAGACTTAACTACTTTGATTTATTTGATTATTTTGGAAAAGAAAGGTTAGGGCTTTCTGAACAAATCTTGATGGAAGAAGTTCAGATATTCAAGAATGCTTTTTCTGACTTAGATAATCTTTTATCAGAGAGTTTTCTATCAAAAGACCGCCAGGATAGGTACTTTGAAGTGGTGAACCAACGTCGGTTAAGGATTGCTTTGTAAAATCTGCGAACTCTTCGATAGAGAAAGCAAAAAAGGCCCTCTTCAACCCCTCCCTTGCAACCGAGCCTTCAGAAAAGCATCTCCTCAAAGCTTTAGAAGCCGTGCATGAAAAATGGCATTCACTTCTCTCAGAAAAAAGGTACACAGCAGCCTATGAGCTTCTTGCAAAGCTCCAACCTCCCCTTGCAGATCTTTTTGACCACGTCAAAATCTTAGCCGACGATCCCAAACTGCGCGCTAACCGCCTCGCGCTTCTGCAAAAAGTGTTTGGGTATTTTTCGACTCTGCTCGACTTTAGTCAGATTCAAGAATAATGATAGAGATTTATCCTGCATATCCTTCTTACATAATATCTTATGCAAATTTAGTCGGTTTAATCCGCTCTTAGCCAAAGTTAACTCTTGTGAAGAGTGTATCAGTTCTGATACACTCATCCCAACCTTAAAGAGAGGCCTCATTGAATGATTGCGAACCCATTCCAGTAGTCTTCTATAAAGAAGAAGGTAGCTACAACGAACCGGTTAAAAAATGGCTTTTATCCCTAACCAAAGAAGATCGCAAAAGGATAGGAGATGATTTGAGAACTATTCAAATTGGATGGCCGTTGGGAATGCCCTTGGTTCGAAGTTTAGGAGGGGGCTTATGGGAAGTGCGTTCTCATATTTTGCATGGCATAGCTAGAATAATTTTCATGATGTCAAAAGGCGAAATTGTACTTCTTAATGGATTAATAAAAAAGATTCAGAAGACACCTATTGATGAATTAGACCTAGCCAGAAAAAGAGCTAAAAAGTACAAGAAAGAAGAGGGGAGAAAATGAAAAACAAGCACAGAGGTTCAAGTTTTGATGATTTTCTCAAAGAAGAAGGGATTTATGAAGAATGCAATGCTGAAGCAATCAAAAGAGTCCTCTCCTTTCAGCTTGAAAAAGAGTTAAAAAAGCAAAAGCTTACAAAGACTCAGCTGGCAAAAAGGATGCATACAAGTCGTGCTGCTGTGAATCGCATTCTTGACCCAGAACGAACTTGTAGTCTAAAGTCTCTTGCCATGGCTGTATCTGCCTTGGGAAAACAACTGGAAATAAGGATCGCCTAACAAAGCCTTTGCTGCCTCTTCATGCCTCAGCATCAAGAGTGATTGCGGGGACTTGTTTCTTCAAGAGATCGAACTGCTTGGCAAGCTCGAGCGCTTCGTCTTCGGTAAGCGTGCCGCTGTGCAGCGCAAGCTTGATTCTCTCACGCTCTTCCAGCCAATTTCTTTCTAAGATGCGCTTCAAAGTAAACTGGAGCGTCGCTTTAGCTTTTTCCGGATTGATTTTTCGCTTCATCATCTCTAAAACAAGATCTCCTTCCTCTTCTTGCTCAAGACCTCCGGCACAGGTCAGCAAATCGATTTTATGACCCTCTTCGGAACCTTGTAAAACCAGCTCAAAAAGACGGCGGCACATCGGAACCTTAAGCTGATTCGGAGTCAGATTCTTTTTTGCCGTTTCAACAAGCGCTTCTGACCCCGCACCTGAAAAAAACAAAAGACGAAGAAGATCGGTTTCTAAAATCTTATCAGCATCGACATAATCTTGCGTTACATGCCCCTCGCGCTTCATGATCATCGAAGGCATGGGACCCATATTAATAACTTCTTGCGGCAGCTTTAAAAGCTCTGCAAGCTTACGCAAGCTTTCATGAATGAGCACAGGCTGATCCCAACTCCGTATTCTCTGAATCAGTTCCTGGGCAAGCTGCTGCTTGCCCGCAGGAGTCTCTATACGGAACGTCTTAGAAAACTTCTGCACAAGAAAAGTTAAATAATCAAGCGGCTGCCTTATAAGATTTTCAAAAAACTGAGGACCTTTTTTCCGTAAGATCGCATCGGGATCTTGTCCGCTTGGCAGCTGTACTACCCACACCTCGATTCCTTTTTTCTGAAAGAGGTCTCCAATTTTGACAGCCGCTTCCTCTCCTGCCGTATCGGCATCGAGCGCTAAATAAACCGATTGAACCCCCAGCTGCACAAGCTCCCGCACATGTCCTTCGCCAAAGGCAGTTCCCTGCCCTGCAACAGCCCAATCATACCCCTCCCGGATCAGCCTTAAACAATCGATCTGCCCCTCAACAATAAGAGCTTTTTTCTCCTTCATGATCTTCTTGCGCGAGTAGCTCAGTCCAAAAAGCACCTGCGACTTTTTAAAAAGAGGCGTCTCGGATGTATTAATATATTTACCCCCAAACGTCTCTTCTTTGAACTTGCGTGCAGAAAATCCGATGACATGCCCGACTCCATCCCGTATTGGAAACGTGATCCTCTCCGAGAAAAAATCACGATTAGCCCCCTGCTCAGAAACCGAGACTAGTCCCGCTTTTTCTAAAACGATATCTGCAAAGCCTCTGCTATGCAGAAGTTTTTGCAGCGCTTTGCGATCTCGAGGCGCATACCCCACCTGAAACTGCTGAATGAACTCTTGATCGATTCCCCTCTCATAAAGATATTTAAGAGCCGGGGCTGCCTCCTCTGAATAAAGAAGCAAATAATGGTAAAACTGCGAAGCAAGCTCAACTGCATCCCTCAAAAGCATCTTAGAAGGACCTGTCATCTCGACTTGCTGGATCCTTTCTAAAACCACCCCAAACCGTTCTGCTAGAGATTCAATTGCCTCTACAAATCCCAGCTTCTGAAAGTTCATCAAAAAAGCAATCGCATCCCCATGCGCCCCGCAGCCAAAACAATGGTAATGGGTATCGCCCCTATTGATCATGAATGAAGGCGTCTTCTCCTCATGAAAAGGACATAAAGCTTTGTACGACGATCCGGCCTTCTTCAATGCCAGATACGATCCTACCACTTCCGGCAGGTCAATTCTTTGCCTTAAAAGATCGAGGCTTTCTTTTGTATACAAGGGCATAAAAGCCAGGATAAGACATTTTCCCCGTCTTGGCAATGCTGAAGAGTCAAAAACTTTGTATTTATTTACGATCTTTACTATTAAGTGAGACAAAGACTTTTTTTTAGGAGCGCATGTGAACGCAAGAAGATCGCTATTTTGCTCTCTATGCCTCTATTCGGCATGCGTCCAATCAACCTTAGCGGCTGTAACCTGGACGGGGGCATCTACTATGAGTCAAAACTGGATAGATCCCGACAATTGGAACGCACTTCCTCCTAATGGTCCCAATACAACTGCAAATTTTCCGGCAGTGGTACAAAGATTTGTTTTTGTAACTGCAGGGATTACAGTTGGGACATTAAACTTCACTTCCGGAGACAGCTAATGATGATACCGGTCTGATGCTTGATTTAGAGAAGCTGCCAAAAAGAGCTCGACCAAAGAAAAATCCGCAGGGGTTATGAAGGCCTCGGAGCGGAGCGCATTCGAAACAGCTTTTGAGCATGAGGAGCGGCTCTCTGCTCGCCGAATCATCGGGCTGATAAAATAGGTGTAAGGTTTTAATAAATTTGCTATAATCGATACCTTCGATTATATCCCAAGTTATGGGTTGTAATAAACGGCAAGCGCTCTATTATTCTCTCTGTTTTTTCACGGCCTGCGTGCAGGCTCCCTTGTTCTCCGCTATTTCTGCAACGTGGATCGATACATCCCCGGTAGGCGACTGGGGAGTTCCTGCTAATTGGGATAACAATGTTGTTCCTCAATTTGTCGATGATGTTGCTAATTTCAGCCCAATGATTGGCGGCCCATTCGAAGTTTCATGTGAAACCATTACTCCAACCGTGGGAACATTAGATTCTATATCTGAAACTCAATACACTTTTGATGCAATATTCGGTAATTCTATCAATTTCCAAGTCTCGTCCGGCACTGCTGCCCTTTTAACCGACCGTGGAACAGCTTTCGTAAATACACCCATAACCTTGTCTAGCTCCCTACTACATAGTAGATTCAATCCAGCATCATCGACCACAATTAATGGGGTGATATCAGGCCCGGGAGGCTATATCAAGTCAGGTGCGGGAACTATTATTCTGAATAACAGCAACCTATACACCGGCGGGACAACTATAAATTCAGGCCCTCTTTCTGTAAGCTCTGACGCCAATCTGGGAAATGCTTCAGGATCTCTTACTTTTAATGGCGGGCAGTTATTGACAACAGCCAGTTTTTTCTCAGCTAGAACGATAATATTTAATTCAACAACAAGTCGAATTAATACGAGCACCTCCTTGGTTACAACCACCTTAACCGGGACCAGCACCGGCCCCGGAACTCTTATTAAACTAGGCAGCGGCACTTTAGTTTTGATGGGGAGCAACAATTATACCGATGGAACAATCATCAGCAATGGCACTCTGAGCCTCTCCGGCATTGGATCTCTGTATTTCGCAGGGGCAGTTAGCGTCAATAGCGCAACTTCAATTTTTGACGTCAGCGGGATCACCGCCTCTACGACCATCGGGGATTTGTCGGGTGTTACAGATAGCTCTGTTGTACTGGGCCCTGTCAATAAAGCTCTTGTGGTTGGGACAAGCACACCCAGTATAAACTTTGATGGAGTCATCAGTGGACTAGGCGATTTCACCAAACAGGGCTCCGGAACGTTAATTTTATCAGCAATGGAAACCTATACAGGCGGTACCACGATCAATAACGGCACTCTCATGCTTGTTGATGCAGGAAATCTTTCAACCTCATCCTTTGTCAATGTCAATAGCGCAACTTCAATCTTTGACATCAGCGCGCTTGTAGGACCTCTTACTACAGACATTAATGATTTGTCAGGCGCTACCGGCAGCTCTGTCGTGCTTGGGTCCAACGGTCTCCAGTTTGGGACAGCTAATCCTACTCTTTTTGCCGGCGTCATCAGCGGTGTGGGAGGAACGATTACCAAAGACGGCACCGGTACGGTGATGTTCGCTGAAGCAAACACGTACACAGGCGGAACAAACATCTTACTAGGCACGCTCAAGCTGGTTGGATCAGGCGCGCTTTTTCCACAGGGCTTTCTCAGTCTAAATAGTTCCAGCACTGTTTTTGATATTAGCATGATTACTGCTCCGGGAACCACGATAGGAGCGTTAGTCAGTTCCTTTACTGGGGCCTCCGTAGTCCTTGGCAATAACACTCTGACTTTCGGATCGGATATTCTCATATCATTTGGAATTTTTGCCGGAGTCATCAGTGGAGGAGGCTCGATTGTCAAGCAAGGCTCTCTTCCATCGACTTTTTCGAACTTTAACACCTATACAGGCGGAACAACGATCAATGATGGCGCTCTTAAACTTATAGGCTCCGCAGCGATTTCCAACTCAAGCTTTGTGAATGTAAACAGCCCAACTGCAACTTTTGACATTTCGGGCCTCATTTCTTCGAACACAACCATTAATGATTTGCTCGGTGTACCGGGCAGCGCTGTTGTCCTCGGCGGTAAACAACTGATCTTTGGCACGGGAAACAACACAACTTTTGCCGGAGTCATCAGTGGATCAGGAGGCTCCATCATGAAGCTGGGCTTGGGCACTGTGATTCTGACAGGCGCAAACACCTATTCAGGAGGAACGACGGTCTCTGCCGGTACGCTCCAAGGCGATGCGACGAGCCTGCAAGGAAACATCACAGACAATGCCAATCTTGTTTTTAACCAAACAGGCGCAGGGACCTATAACGGTTCAATCACAGGATCAGGAATGCTTGTCACAGAAGGGTCAGGATCTTTAAACTTCACCGGAGCAAGCAATCTACCGGGACTGGTCACGGTTGCTTCGGGCACTCTTTTCATGAATGGTTCGCTTATAGGCGGAGGCACTATGACCGTATCTCCCGGAGCGACTCTGGGCGGAAGTGGAATGATTGCCAAAAATGTTACCATCCAAGGAATCCTATCTCCGGGCAATAGCATTGGCCCCATTTTCTTTGTCGGTGCGCAAACCCTAGCTCCCGGATCGACAACCGTTATTGAACTCACGCCGACGACAGCTGATCTTGTAGACGTCACGGGAACCATGACGATTCAGCCCGGGGCTGCGCTTGAATTTATTCCACTCCCGGCCAACTATACATCGGCTGTAACCCAGACAATCATTCATACACATAATCCCGGAGGCGTCACGGGAACATTTTCAAAGGTCTTTTCCAAGTTTCCATTGTTTTCCGGTCAGGCGAGTTATACAACTAATGATGTCCTTTTGCAGATTATGATGCTGCCTATATCACCCTTTGTCTCAAGTGGAAATGCTGCTAAAGTCGCCCATTGCCTAGACAGCTTTCATCCTCCGCAGGGCTCTGATCTAACATCTGTTATCTCCAATCTATATTTTGTGCGAAAGGTCGATCTCAACAAGCTTCAAGACGCACTGCTTCATATGCAGCCTTCGCAATTTACAGCGCTTGCTCTGATGCAAGAAAATAACACTCTTGATGTCAATCAGGGATTATTTAATTACATCGAGACATTCCAGCCGTATTGCGGAGATGAAAACAAAGGAATGAACGTGTGGATGCTCCCTTTTGGGACACGTCAAACACAAGGCTCTAATAAACAAAACCCTGGCTACCGTGCTACAACGCCCGGCGTTCTTCTTGGAGTGGATGGATTTGCAACGCATAATTTTCTTCTAGGAGGCTTTATTGGCTACTCTCACTCTAACCTTGAGTGGACCGAAAAGTCAGGCTCTGCAAACCAAGATACGGGGTATGCCTCACTCTATGGCAAATGGGGCAAACCGCATACCTACCTTGAATCCTCTCTGATCTTCGGCTACAACAGTTACCGGACAAACCGTCATATCTTTTTTAATTTTTTGGAAGAATTTAACAGGCATGCCAAGGGACAGCACTATGGGTTGCAAGGCTCGTTCCACGTCAAAGCAATGGGTGATTTTAAGCGCGGGCTCATCATCCTATCACCCTTTGTAGATGCAGGCTACCTCTACCTGTATGAAGGCAGTTTCAAAGAACACGGCGCTCAAAGCTTAAACCTCCATGTCGCAAGTAAAAGCTCCGATCTCCTTACCACAGAGGCAGGCATTAAGCTCTCCCATTGCTTTTTAACATCTCGGGCTATCGTTACTCCTTTTCTTCAAGGAAGCGGTATCTATGAAGCTAGATTCAACGGAGCCCATGAAAAGGCAGGCTTTAACGGATGCTTCCTGAATGTGAAAGGTCAAAATCCTTCACGCGCGCTCGGCAGCCTCAAAGCAGGCGTTGATTCCACGTTTGCAGATCAAGCCTACGGCCTTTCTCTTTTCTATCAGGGCCGCTTTGGTCAGAGGTTTAACGATAACGCTTTCTATGCCCAGATGAATGTAAGGTTTTAACCATCAATAACGTCGTTTTTAAGCGTCATTATGCATATATAATGTAATTTACAAGCAGCGTTATGAGATGCATGTGCAAGGCAATTGCATCTGAATTTGAAATTTTTAATTCTATTTACAGAAATGAGTACCGGCGATTTAATGGACTCATGGACAAACAAGGACAAAGTGATAAACCGGATATTTCATCGTATGATGCGTCATGGGATGAGTGGAGAAGCCAGCAGGTTCAAACAATCACTCAAATTCTTTCTTCAGTGTTTAAAGTCGAAGATGAAGCTCGGCAGATGCAAGCCCCTTCCAGGCTTCTGAGGCGCTCGTCGGTCGATTCCCCCGAAAACGAGGCGGAGATCCGTCAAAAATTAACTCAAATCCGTCAGCAAATCTCGGAGTACGAAGAGATGCTTAAGCTCGGGTTAAAGCGCGTTGAAACCGCGCTTGAAAAAATTGAACCTACTCAGCAAGAAGAAAAAGCTCCGGTTAAAAATGTTTCTTTGATCCGTCATCTACTTGATAGACTCAAATCTCCTTTCTTCAGATAATATCCCGTATGACAACACCGATGATGGCTCAGTGGCAGGCGTGCAAGGCGCAAGCAAAAGGGGCGCTGTTACTTTTCCGCTTGGGCGACTTTTATGAGGCGTTTGAAGACGATGCCGTCGTGCTTTCTAAGGAGCTCGATCTTGTGCTGACCAAGCGGCAAGAAACGCCTATGGCAGGCATCCCTGCGCATGCGGCAGAGGTCTATTTAGACCGTTTGGTCGGTAAGGGCTATCGAGTGGCCGTTGCAGAACAGATGGAAGATCCCAAAGAAGCTAAGGGAATCGTCAAGCGGGAAATCGTCCGTCTATTAACACCGGGTTCGGTGATTCAGTCGGCGCTGCTCCAAGACAAAGTCTCTAATTTTATCGCCGCCGTTGTCCAGGTTGGTTCAATCTTTGGGCTTGCAGCGCTCGATGTCACAACGGCTGATTTCCGGGTCATGGAGTTTATCGACGGCTCGCAGCTCTTGGATGAGCTTGAACGGCTCAAGCCTCAAGAGGTGCTCCTGAGTGAAAAAGCTTCGAAAAAACTATCTCTGGAATCTGCCGGAGTGCAAGTGAAGGAAGAGTGGGAGTTTGATCATGAAAGCTGTTTAGAAAAGCTCATTCGGCATTTTGGAGTCCACTCTCTCGATGGCTTTGGACTGAAAGGGATGACGGCTTGCATTAGTGCGGCGGGCGGGCTCCTTGCGCATGTAACAGAATATTTGAATTTAAAGCTCCCCCACTTGAAAAAGATTTATCCGGTTCAGACCGATCAGTTTTTATGGCTGGACAGGACAACGCAAAAACACCTGGAGCTCATAGAGCCTCTGCATGATAAGGGATTGACTCTTCTTTCTGTGCTGGATACAACGGTTACTCCGATGGGAGGGCGGCTGTTTAAAGAGTGGCTCGTCCATCCTCTTTTGTCGGTTAAAGAGATCGAAAAGCGTCAAGAGGAAGTGCAGCTCTATTTTCAAGACGATAAAAAGAGGGTAGCGCTCAGAGAGGCTTTAAAAAATGTGCGTGATTTAGAGCGGCTGATCATGCGGATTGAGACGGGATATACTTCTCCGCGCGATTTAGTCGGCCTCCGATATTCTTTAGAGCCGATTCCTTTGATTCTTCCGGTGGAAGATCTTTCAGTGGTCCACGAGCTGATTAAAAGAGCCGTCGTTGATCATCCTCCTCTTAAACTCAGCGAGGGGGGGATTTTTAAAGAGGGGTATCATGAGGAGCTGGATGCAATCAGGAAGCTTAAAACAGAGAGTCAAACGTGGCTTGCCTCGTACCAGGCGCAGCTGAGAGAAAACCTTCAAATCAAAACGCTTAAAGTCGGCTACACGCAGGCGTTTGGATATTACATCGATGTCAGCCGGGGACAATCCGATAAGATGCCTCTCAATTTTCAGCGGAGGCAAACACTGGTGAATGCCGAGCGGTTTATTTCGCCGGAGCTGAAAGAGTTTGAGCATAAAATCTACTCGGCTGAAGAAAAAATCGGTTATTTGGAAAACAAACTTTTTCATGAGCTGCGGGAGGAAATTGGGAAGTCTGCAGAACATATTCGGAGCGTTGCAAAAAAACTGGCACACCTCGATGTCATTTTAAGTTTTGCCGATGTGGCACGAAAACAGGGCTATGTCCGGCCCGTTGTCACAGATAACGACCGCATCGCAATCACCGCCGGAAGGCATCCTGTGATTGAAGCGTCGATTGAAAAGCAGTCGTTTGTTCCCAATGACATTGTGATGGATGGAGAAAATGAGCAGCTGCTGGTGATTACAGGGCCGAACATGGCAGGAAAATCGACGTTTATTCGGCAAGCGGCATTGCTGGTTTTAATGGCCCAAATGGGCTGCTTTATCCCGGCAAAAAAAGCAGAAATCGGAGTGGTCGATAAACTCTTTACGCGCATTGGCGCAAGCGACGATCTGAGCCGCGGGCAATCGACGTTTATGGTGGAGATGAGCGAAACTGCCAACATTTTGCATAACGCGACTTCCAAATCGCTTGTCATTTTAGATGAAATCGGACGGGGCACTAGCACTTATGACGGGATTGCAATTGCCTGGTCGGTGGCCGATTTCTTCTTGACTACGCCGGGGAAAAGAGCCAAAACTCTTTTTGCAACGCACTATTTTGAGCTGACTGAGCTTGAAAAAGGGATGAAGGGCGCTGTCAACTACAACGTCGCGGTTGTTGAGTCGGAACAAGGGATCGTCTTTTTGCACCGCATCGTCCGAGGAGGCGCTGATAAAAGCTACGGCATCCATGTGGCAAAGCTCGCCGGACTTCCCTTCTCTGTGCTAAAAAAAGCGCAGGAGATGCTGACAAAACTGCATCATAATGCTCCCGAACTTAAGAAAGGGAGCCAGCTTGAGCTCTTTTGATCCCAAAGTGCTAGATAAATACTCGACCGATCCCGGCGTCTACCTTATGAAGAATGATGCAAAAGAGGTCCTCTATGTCGGTAAAGCAAAAAATTTAAAAACGCGCATCAAACAATACTTCGCTCCCGGACGTGATGGAAGGCCGATGGTACCGTTTTTAATTGCGGAGGTTGCATCGATAGATATCATCGTGGTCCCTTCTGAAAAAGAGGCGCTTCTTCTTGAAAACACGCTGATCAAAAAACACCAGCCGAAATTTAATGCGCTGCTCAAAGACGATAAAACTTTTGTGAGTCTGATGATCAATCATAAACATCCTTGGCCGAGGGTAGAGCTGGTCCGCTATAAAGGAAAACCGAAAAAAGACGGCCTCTATTTTGGCCCTTTTACGAGCGCTTTTGCGGCAAGGCAAACCTTTGATTTAATGGGCCGCCTTTTTCCGCTGAGGCAATGTTCTGATCAAGAGCTTAAAAAACGGACACGGCCGTGCCTTCTCTATGGCATCAAGCGGTGCGTGGCGCCCTGTGTGAATCTGTGCACGAAGGAAGAGTATAAGGCTATTGTGGATCAGGCAACGCACTTTTTAAAGGGAGAAGACGAGGCGGTGATCTTGCAGCTCAAAAAAGAGATGCAGGCCGCTTCAGAAGCGCTTGAATACGAAAAAGCGGCGGCTCTTTTGCAGACGATTAAACAAATTGAACATGTCACTTCCGGCAGCGGCCTTGTTGCGAAAGCCATCGGAAAAGATACCGACGCGCTCGGCCTCTATAGGCAAGGGCACGATGTCATGGTCGCCCAGCTATTCTTCCGGGAAGGAAAGCTTGTCGGCTCGGAGCACTACTCGTTTACCGATGTTGTGGAAAGCAACGAGGAGCTCCTCTCCTCTTTTCTTGTTCAATATTACAAAGACCGGAGGCCGCTGCCTATTCAGGTGATCATTCCTCTTGATCTTCCGCGCGAGCTTGAAGAAATCCTGCAGATCAAAATCACGACTCCTCAAAAAGGAGAGAAAAAAGAGATTGTTGAGATGGCAGAAAAAAATGCTCTTGTTCTTTTTAAACAAGAAAAAGACGATCGCGATCTCACTGAAAAAATGCTTCTTGATCTTCAAGAGACGCTGCATCTGACACGCTATCCCGAGAGAATCGAATGTTTTGATACGTCGAATATCTCCGGATCGGATCTCGTCGCCTCTATGGTTGTGTTCACAGAGGGAAAGTACGATAAAAAAGAGTCGCGGCTCTATAAAATTAAAAACGTGAC